>JAIJEI010000121.1 GCA_022739095.1 Bifidobacterium sp. | reverse complement strand
CGCGTGGCTCATCGGCTCGCGTCTGCCGATGGTCACCGGCATCTCCTTCACCTACGTGGCGGCCGCCGTGGCGATCTGCGCGGACAAGGGCTATGGCGCCGTGGTTGGCGCGGTCATGGTCGGCGGTCTGCTGGAGCTTGTGCTGGGCCTTACCGCCAAATATTGGCGTCGGTTCGTGCCACCGATTGTCTCCGCCATCGTGGTCACCTCCATTGGTTTCTCGCTGCTCAACGTGGGTGCCACGAGCTTCGGCGGCGGCAGTGGCGCCAAGGACTTCGGCAGCTGGCAAAATCTGACGCTCGGGCTTATATCTTTGGTCGCCTGCTTGGCATTCCAGCTGTTGATGAAGGGCACGGCCAAGCAGCTGTCCGTGCTGTTCGGCCTGGTGGTCGGCTATGTGGTGGCCATCTGCATGGGCAAGGTCGATTTCTCCGGCTTCCAGGGCCTCTCCATCGTGTCCGTACCGCAGTTCATGCCGTTCAAACCCGAGTTCGACTGGGGCTCGATCATCTCGATTGGCCTGCTCTATGTCGTCTCCTCTGTTGAGGTGCTGGGCGACACCGCCGCGCTGACCAAGGTGGGCCTGAACCGTACGCCCACCGAACGCGAGACCGCGGGAGCCATCGCCGGTGACGGCCTTATCTCCACCGTCTCCGGCCTGTTCGGCTGCCTGCCGCTGACCTCCTTCGCGCAGAACATCGGACTCGTGGCCATGACCAAGGTTGTCAATCGTAAGGTCATTCTTTCCGGCGGCGTAATCCTGATTTTGGCGAGCTTCGTGCCGGCCATCGCCGAGGTGTTCAACTCGCTGCCGCAGGCGGTGCTCGGCGGCTGCACCATCATGATGTTCGGCAACATCATTCTTTCCGGCTTCCAGATGATCGCCGAAGCGGGCTTCACGCAGCGCAACATCACGATTGCGGCGCTCTCGTTGACCATCGGCATCGGCTTCACCCAGGTGAGCGACGTCTTCGCGCAGTTCCCGGCTCTATTCCAGCAGATCTTCGCCTCGAACTGCATCGCCGTGGCGTTCGTGGTGGCCGTGATCCTGAACGCCGTGCTGCCCAGCGAGGAGCACTTCCTCTCTGCGCCCAAGGAGGCACCGGCCGCGGACGCCGAGTGATGACAACGCGACATATCAGCTGCGCATAATAACATGATGATGCCCTATCGTCTTGCAGGACGATAGGGCATCATTGATTTTTTTGCAAGAGACTTCGGACTGAGCCATGAGTTCGAGCCGGTGGCGTGTCGATCAATCGACATCTTCCCATTCGAGGATGTCTCCGGGTTGGCAGTCGAGCGCCTTGCAGATGGCGTCCAACGTGGTGAAACGGACGGCTTTGGCACGTCCGTTCTTCAGAATGGACACGTTGGCGGGCGTGATGCCAATTTGTTCGGCGAGCTCGCCGACGCCAATCTTGCGTTTGGCCATCATGACATCGAGATTGATGCGAATCGTCATCTCAAATCACCTGCTCGAGTTCGCTGGACTGGTCGGTGGCGGCGCGCAGTAGGCCCTTCATCACAATCATCAGCAGAATAAAGCCAATTTCGGCGATGATCGTCACGCCCAGAACCGAGGCAATGCCGAAGTAATCCATGTTCTGCATCACTGAATCACGTGAACCGGTGACCAGAAAGCCCACGAACACTGCGACGGTCAGTGCGGTGCCTGCGGAAGCGCAGCCGAGTATCCAATTCACGCAGGGCATGGCTTTTGCGGTGAACACCGCGCCCGAGCCGGACAAGGAGAACAGTTTCCATACGGCCACGAACGCCGCTTCGATGCAGAGCAGGAACAACACGCCCATAATGAGATATGGCCAGTGCATCGACGTCTGGCTCGGGTAGAGGCCGGCCAGCGCGCCGCTCAATCCCGGTACGGCGAATAGTTGGCCCCATAGGCAGGCCAGCCAGACCAGAATCACGATGGCTTTCAACGCGAGCAACACCCAGCGGTTCATATAGTTTTCCATAGCCCGGTCCTTTCAGGTGCCGACGTTTTTTTAGGCGGCACCGCGAACATCGATATGACTATATCGAAAAACAATATACTCTGCAAGGCGCATTGCGTCAACCGGCATTGGTCGCTCGTATACATATAGAGTTCGGCAGACCGTCAGCAGCCCGTCAGCTCAACGGAGCGAACGCCATACAGGCGCGTGCGATCATCCAGACCGCGAAGGCGATGAACCAGATATTGCACCAGCTGGCGTACGCGCCTGCGGCGCTGCGGTTGACACGTAAAAACCGACGTTTCGGCTTCGGCGTTGCCGTCAAGCCCCAGCCAACGGCGAAATCCCGGGCCTCGCAGCACGAGCAGCACTACCACGATGCCGACCACCGTGTAGATCAGCGTCACGCAGGACGACGTGGAGCTCTGCAATTCCTGGATTTGCGCGGCGTCCAGCCCATGTGCGGCGGCAATGCGGCCGTCGATGGCCTTGCCGATCCAGTCCAGCACATCGGTCAGTACCTTGTAGAACAGGTTGAATGCCAGCACCAGCAACGCCACATGGGCGACGTCGCTTCGCCTGTCGGCAGCCATCGGTGTCAGCCCGGCCGCCGGTTCATGGCGGGTCGAGTAGCCTGCATGGAATTCATGAATCACCCCGTGAATTCGTTCTAGGCCTGATGTACCTCTTTCAAAGGAGATAGCCGCGATTCATGAGGCTTTATGAGGTTCAGGCATGCAAACGAGCCGCCCATTCGCGCACGAGCGTGATGACGGCTTCGGGCTGGTCGACGTGCGCGTTGTGACCGGCATTGTCCAGCGTCACAAAGGTGGCGTTGGGATAATGCGGCAACAGGGCTTGCTGGTCTTCGTATCCGACGTTCTGGTCTTGCTTGCCGGTGACGATGAGCACCGGACCCGCATATGTGCCAAGTGTTTTCTCGGGATCATCGGCCAGCCAATAACGTTGATCCAACCGTTCGCATGCCGCACGGTCGCACAACGCCACGCCGGGCAGGATGAACCGCTGGTAGCGCCGCCATGCGTCGAATGACTGGTTGACACCCATGGTAATGAAATCGAACACCTGGTCCTGTGGCAAGGAGTGCGTCAGCTTGGGATTGGGCTGTGCAACCACATGTTCGGCCACATGCCGACCGGCATGCTGCGGGTCCACAACCGGCGCGATCAATGCCATACCGGCCACTCGGCGAGGTTCGCGCGCCAATACTTCGCGGACGAGTGCACCGCCCATCGAGTTGCCGACCATGGCGAATGAAGCCGCTTTACCGACAAGGCCGTCAATGGCCGTTTGCAGCCAATCCGCCATTTCCGGCAGCCCGCAGGCATGCTCGGGCAATGCCGGCGTACGGCCGAAACCGGGCAGATCCAGATATATACGGCGAATTGAATCATTGCCGTCAAACGCCTTGTCGAGCATCATCAGCGAATGATGGTCCACACCCATGCCATGCACGAACACGACGGGCAATCCATCATCATTGCCCTCAATCGCGCAGTACGGCTGCAATTGTGCCATGTGTTCCTCTCCTTCAAACCTACGCAAATCGCCTTTCACACAATAGCGGCAGCATCTCCCTTGGTGTCGGAGCAACCCCGACCGCCATTCTCGGTTTCGAGGGGCTGATTTCGTGGTTTGGGGACATCCACTTCCGTTTCAAGGGGCTGGTCATTGGCCAAAACCCAGGTACGAATGGCTTCATGCCAGCGTCATTTAGCCGTTTTGGAGCTGTTGCTACTCGGCTATCAGCCCCTCGAAACGGAAGTGGATGTCTCGGAACGAGCAAATCAGCCCCTTGAAACGCAAATAGATAATTGCGAATCGGCTTATCGGCCGCGTCAAACTTGCAATGCAGATGTCGGCGTATCATTCCCCGGTCTGATTGCGTGGATGTCATGAAGCGTGAAGAATTGTCACAAAGTCGCGTGATGGCGCAGCCGCCGTTCAGGTGGATATGCCACGCTGTCATGATGACAGCCGAGCCGGAACACGGCAGATCCACATGCTGCATAGGTCAGCTGGTCACGGTCAGCCACGACACCGAAATATTGGAGGCGCGATGGGACAACAGGTGCGGCACGGCAGATGCCGCTCCCATGGCGCGGGCGCGCTGATTGCAGCCGTCATACTTATTGTTGCGGCGCTGATCGCGGCATGGACGCTGCTGCCACGGCTATTCACGCCTCACGAGACCGCACGCACGGCCGAGGAAGCATATTGCGCGGCGGTGTCGTCCGACGAATCCCGCCGCACCTTGACGCCTGATCAGGCGCAGAACGCGGCGCTGATCGCGAACATCGCCGTCACGCGCGGACTGCCGGATCACGCGGCGACGGTGGCCATAGCCACGGCCATGCAGGAGTCGAGGCTGACGAATCTGGACTACGGCGACTTGGATTCGCTCGGCCTGTTCCAACAGCGGCCCAGCCAAGGCTGGGGCACGGCGGAGCAGGTGTCCGACATGACATACGCGACGAACATCTTCTACGACCATCTGCTGCAGGTGCCGGATTGGGAGACGATTCCGGTGGAGGACGCCGCACAGGAGGTGCAACGCTCGGGCTACCCGGAACTATATGCCACATGGGATGCGATGGCACGCGCTTGGGCCTCGGGGCTGACCGGTGAATTCGGAGCGACTATTTCATGCGCGCTGGAGCCGGCAACATCGTCGGATGCCGATGGGCTTATCGCCGCGCTTCCGGTTGCTTATCCGAATGTCGCCGCCACTACGTCTGCAGCTGCCACGGGAAACGGCGATAATTCATCAAACGGTACGACAATCACTGTGGCTCTGCCCGACGCCCTGTCCGCAGACGACCATAATCGCCTGTGCTGGCAGGTTACGGGCTGGTTGGTCACGCACGCACGCCAATACGGTATCGACGCATTGCATGCGAACGGCATGGAATGGAATCGCAAAGACGGTGTTTGGACGGGGGCCGAAGCCACTGAACAGACCATCACCGTCACATTGGTCTAATCAGGCAATCAAACGTCTAACTTTTGACGAATCCGGCACTCCCCTATTCAGCAATAAACCACTAAGATGAAAGCACATTACAGGCCTATTCAAAAGAAATGGGGAATCTATGAGCAAGGCACTGATTGTGGTGGATGTGCAGCCGACGTTCTGTGAAGGCGGCGAACTAGGTGTCGAAGGCGGCAACGCGGTCGCCGAGCGGATTGCCGATTATGTGATCGCACATCGCAGCGAGTACGCGTATATCGCAACCACGCAGGACTGGCATATCGAGCCGGGCGCGCACTGGTCGGCGGAACCAGATTTCGTGGACACGTGGCCGAAGCATGGTGCGGCCGGCACGCCGAACGCCGAATTGCATCCGGCGATCAAGGCGCTGAATATCGAGCATCATTTCAAGAAAGGCCAGTATTCGGCGGCATATTCCGGTTTTGAGGGCATCGAGGACAATACCGACCGTATCCAGACCCGTGAGGAGATCGCGGCCGAGCAATCCGCTGGCAAGACGCTGGCCAATGCGCTGAAGGCCGCCGGCGTGAGTCGCGTGGATGTGGTGGGCATCGCCGAATCGCATTGCGTCAAGGACACCGCACTCGATGCCAGGAAGCTTGGTTTCGAGGTCACCGTGTTCGAAGATCTGACCGTGCCGGTCAGCGAAGAGCTTGGCGTCGCGGCCCGCAAGCAGATGGCGGCGGCCGGCATCGCATTGACTGAGTCCCGCTGATCAGGCCGGATATACCCAGAGCGAAACACACAGCCGTTTCCATACATTCAAGGCCTACACTGCCGCATAGTCGACTAGTCGATATGTGAAGAAGGCTCTTATGGTTACGATGCTGCTGACTTCGATGTTCCGCGACGCCTCGTCCGCCGTGCATGAGATCGAGCCGCGTCCGCAAGGCAAGCGGGTCGCGTTCATCCCGACGGCGAGCGCCGTGGAACCGTGGGGGCCGGTTCACTCGGCGTTGAGCAAGCGTGCGTTGCAACGTCTCGGTTTCGAGGTGGAGCAACTGGATGTGGAAGGTGTACCGAGCGGTTCCGCCGAACGCGTCACGCGCAGCATCGCCGAAGCCGATTGCATCTATGTGGACGGCGGCAACACGTTCTTTCTCCTGCAGGAGTTGCGCCGCACCGGCGCCGACCGGGCCATCATCGAGCAGGTGCGCGCCGGCACGCCGTATATCGGCGAGTCCGCGGGCTCGGTCATCACGGCACCCGACATCGGCTATATCAAGCTCATGGACTGCACGGACAAAGCTCCCGATCTCACCGATTACGCAGGATTGGGCCTGGCTGATTTCCACGTGGTCCCCCACCACCACGCAGCGGCCATGGGCCGCGCCGCACAACGTATTCTCGACCAATATGGTGCCGATCTCAGTCTCAAGCCCCTCACCAACCGTCAAGCCCTGCTCGTCAAGGATGGCAAAACCCGG
>JAIJEI010000120.1 GCA_022739095.1 Bifidobacterium sp. | reverse complement strand
CCCTCGTCGTGATGCCGTCCGTGCTCGACGCGATGATCGAGCCCATCAAGGCCCAGTTCCCCGCGCTCCACGACGTTGCCCGCGTGCGTATGTTCGAGGAATTCACGTCCGATGAGGCGACCATAGCAGAGCGTCTGAAGGATGCCGACGCCCTGCTGGTGGGCGGCTACCACATTTCGGATGATCTGCTGCACACCATCAGCGAGCAGGGGCACGTCAAGTGCATCGTGTTCTGCGGCACCGGCGTCGCCAGCTACATCAATCTCGATAAGGCACGCGAGCTGAAGATCCGCGTCTGCAATGCCGAGCATTATGGCGATCACGCCGTGGCCGAGCATACCTTCGCCCTCCTGTTCGAGCTCATCCGCCGTGTCGGCCAACTCGATAAGGACGTCAAAGCCGGCAACTGGGCATGGGCCGGCGGCGATGGACTGCAACTCGCCGGCCGCCGTATGGGCATCATCGGACTGGGTGGTATCGGTGCCACCGTGGCCGGCATCGCCCGCGCCTTCGGCATGGAGGTCGCCGCATGGAATTCGCATGTGCCGCCCGAGCATTTCGAACGCTCCGGTGCCACTCCGGTCGACGATCTCAACGAGCTCATCGAAACCAGCGACGTCATCTCCGTCCATCTGCCGCTGAACAACGCCACGCGCGGCATCGTCACCGCCGAGAACCTTGCGCATGTGAAGCCCGGCACCCTGTTCATCAACACCGCCCGCTCCGAAGTCATCGAATCCGATGCGCTGCTTGCCCGACTGCAAAAGGGCGATGTTCCCGCCGCGCTCGACGTGTTCGACCACGAGCCGCTGACTGCCGACGACGCCATCTGCCAGGTGCCCGGCATCGTCCTGACCCCGCACGTCGGCTGGCGTACCGACGGCGCGTTCAAGGAACTCACCCGCCAGATGATCGCCTGCCTGACCGCCTACTTCACCGGCGAGGACTATAACGTCGTCGTCTCCGAACACTGATAGCCCTGCCTAGTCTCGCGCTCAATCGAACACCCAGCCAGCCGATCACCGGAACACGCTCATGCAGACGATTCTTAACACGCCCGACGATCCCGCCCACGATTCGCTCGTCGAGAAAAAGTCCGAATTCATCGGCGACGCCGCCCACGTCGATACGCTCGACGAGGCGCTCGCGTTCGTGGCCGCGATCCGCGAGCAGCATCCGAAAGCCCGACACGTGGCGTATGCCGCCGTGTGCGGAGGTGCGGATGGGCGACTGTCCGAACGCATGAGCGATGACGGCGAGCCATCCGACACCGCCGGCAAGCCGATTCTCGACGTACTCAAGCAGTCCGGCACCACCGATTGCGTGGTCGCCGTCACCAGATATTTCGGTGGCATTCTGCTGGGCTCCGGCGGTTTGGTCCGCGCGTACTCGTCCGCCGCATCATTGACGATGAAAGCCGCCCGCGTCGCCCGCATCATGACCGCCAAGCGATACCGGGTTCGCCTCGAATACCCGCAGTTGGCCCGATTCCAGCAGATTCTGGCGCAGCTCGGCGGCAGTCAAGAGAACGAATCGTATGCGGTGAACGTCGAACTGACCGCTGTAGTGCCGCAAGATGATTGCGCGCGATTCGAGGAGCGTGTGCGGGAAGTGTTCAATGCCGCGGTGGTACCGGACCCGATTGACATGGTCAACATTCCGGTTCCGCTCGCGTGACGCCTGTATGACTAAGCTGGGCAACATGACCGACGAGAACACCACCAGCCAGCAGACCCAGCCCACCGAGGCCGCGGCCAAGACTGCAACTGACACGGACGCCCAGCAGCAGGACCAAGGCGCGCAGGCCGCAGCCGAGTCCGCCGCTCCGGTGGATTTCGAACCGCTGACCGCTACATACGAGCGTCTGCGTCATTCCACCGACCCGGTCGAACTGTCCGAATTCGCCCGTCGGCCGTTGCCTGACCGTGCCGATCAGGCGGCGTTCTCCCGCGCCACCGCACTTTTGGAGGCTGTGGCCGGCAACCCGCACACCCCGGTGGCCGATCGCGTGTTCCTCGCCGACACCATGCCGTTCCCGAACGTATTGGTCAAACTCTCCGAAGACCCCGAACCGTCCGTGCGTCAAGCCGTAGCCGCCAACGGTGATGACAAGAATTGGCTGGTCGGCCGCCTGACCAAGGACCCGGTGCCTGCGGTCCGGGATACGGCGTTGAAAAACAAGCGCACCAGCTGGAAGATGCGGCTTGAGGGTGCGCAGGACCCCACTGCGGATGCGGAGACATTGGATTTCTTGGGCGTACTTGGCACCGAATCCGAAGAGGGAGCACCGGCGGTGCTTTCTTCGATGGTCCGCCGTGCCGTGGCGCTGAACCCCAATACGTCCGAAGCGATGCTTGCCAAATTGGCCAACGACCCCTCGGCCGAGGTGCGGCACGCCGTGGAAAGCCGCCGCTAAGCACACTGTTGCTGTGTTCTGCCGCGCAGATTTGGCCGTCAATCACCCCCGATCCACCATTGTGAGCGCTCACATCTCACTATGTGAGGGTAAAAAGTACATAATTTGGCGGAATCATGGCATTTTGCTTACGGTGTGGCGCACTCAAACGGCGTTAGACTGGGGCTATGAGTGAGATTACCGAGAGTGAAGAGCGTCTGGCCCGTCCGTTGATTCGACTGGCCAAGTTGGTCGGTGTCGGCACGAGTTATGTGGGCATGAGCCATGACTACCACGAGATAGACGATGACGTCCTGATCGAGGTGCTGGCAGCGCTGGGCATCGACGCCTCCAGCGAGAACGCCCAACTCATCGCCATCCGACGCATTCTGAACGAGCGTTACGCCCGATTGGTGGCACCCACCGTGCTGCATATCGCCGGCAGCGAGGACCAGGTGCTGGTGAACACCGGCATTCTGGACGTGCCTTCGGCGAGCATCACGCTGGAGAATGGCGAGCCATATCGGGGCACCATCGAAGTGGGCCCCGGAGATGGATCCCAGGCCTACGACTTGGATGGCACGTTCATTTCGAATGCGGCTTTGGTGATTCCCGCCGATCTGCCGATTGGATACCATACGCTGCACGTCAAGGTCGCCGACCGCGTGCAAGACGCCACCTTGATCAGCGCGCCTGACCACGTCGATCTGCTTGACCCGATGAAGGGCGGCAGTCTGTGGGGTTGGATGGCCCAGCTGTACTCGATTCGCTCCTCCGACTCCTGGGGCGTGGGCGATTACGAGGATTTGAAGACCATGCTGGTAGACGCCAAGCAGAAGACCGGTGCCGACTTCGTGCTCATCAATCCGGTGCATGCCGCCGAGCCGGTGTCCCCGCTCACCCCGTCGCCGTATCTGCCGGTAAGTCGTCGACTGATCAACTTCACGTACATTCGCCCCGAGGCGATCGCCGAATATGCCACGCTCAGCGAGGGCGACAAGAACACCGTCGACGGGCTGCATGCCGACACCGAACCGCTGAACGGTGATTCCCAGCTCATCGACCGTGACGCCATGTGGCGCAGCAAGATGCACGCCCTGTGGATTATCTTCAAGGCCGGCCGTACCGCCGAACGCCAAGCCGTGTTCGACCAATTCAAGGCGGACTGCGGTGCCGACTTGGAGGCGTATGCCACGTGGTGCCTGTGCTACGACAAGTGGGGAGCACCCACCGGCGAGGAGAGCAACTGGGAGCGCAAGTTCAACCGCGACTCCCCGGAAATCGCCAACCTGCGCAAGCAGTACCCGGACACTTTGGACTTCTACCGCTGGCTGGAATGGATTGCCGCCGAGCAGCTGTCCTCCGCCCAGCAGACGGCCAAGGACGCCGGCATGCATATCGGCATCATGTCCGATATGGCCGTCGGCGTGCATCCCTCCGGCGCTGACGTATGGTGGAATCCCGAGCGCTTTGCCAAGGGTGCCACGGTCGGTGCCCCGCCGGACATGTTCAACCAGCAAGGCCAGAACTGGAGCCAGCCGCCGCTGAGCCCGATCAATCTGGAAGCTACCGGCTATGAGACCTACCGCAATATGGTGCATGGCATGTTCGCCCGTGCCGGTGCGGTGCGCATCGACCACATCCTTGGCCTGTTCCGCCTGTGGTGGATTCCCGAGAACCGTTCGGCTATGGATGGCGCTTATGTGTACTACGACTCAGACATCATGCTGGGCGTTCTGGCCATCGAGGCCTCTCGCGCCGGCGGCGTGGTCGTAGGCGAGGACCTCGGCGTGGTGCCGGACCATGTGGCCGATTCCCTGTCGAGCCACGGTATTCTCGGTTGCGCCGTTGAATGGTTTGAGCAGTGCGATGGCGTGTTCCGTGCCCCCTCCCAGTGGCGTCCGTACGCACTGGCCTCCGTGAATACGCACGATTTGCCGCCGACCGCCGGTTACTTGGAATGCGAGCACGTCAAGATTCGTGAGCGTCTGGGTCTGCTGACCGGCCCGGCCGAGGAATTCGAAGCCTCCGCAAAGGCCGAGCAGGATGCGATGCTGGCCATGCTGGTCGAGCAGGGCTATCTTGACGCCGACTTCGCCGAACATCGTGAGGATCACGAGGCGGATATCGTCGACGCGCTGTACCGCGCACTGAAGGGTTCACCGTGCAAGCTGCTCGCCGCCTCGATCACCGACGCGGTGGGGGAGAAGCGCGCGCAGAACCAGCCGGGCACCAACAACGAATACCCGAACTGGCGCATCCCGCTGGCCGACGCCAAGGGCAACGTGGTCCCGCTCGAAACCCTCTTCGACACCCCCGGCGCCCAACGCTTCGCCCAAATCTTCAACTCGTAAGAGACATACGACCTCCCTCTGACGAGCCGAGTCGTTAAGCGGACAGTCCAATGGACTGTCCGTAGACGAGGCCTGAACGAAGCGATAGCTGAGAGAAGGCAGGGAATTGCCTCACCGTAGGTGAGTCGGTTAGCCGAAGTGGGTGGGAGAGAAGCCATAAATAGGGGAAGAGAAGCCATAAACCCAATGGAGTGTCCCCAGTTGTCCTATGTCAAGCCCGGCGATATACTAGTGGATTGTTGTGTTTCCCTAAGGGGTCCTTCAAAGCGCTATCCCACTCGCCATCGAGGACTTTCAGGGAGCCCACGGATAATGAGGTTCGATGCCTCTTGGATGCGGTCCTGACCAAGCCACGCCAAGCAGCTGAGACCCGGAACACAATATAGAAAAGGTAATCCAGTGAAAACTTTCACTCCGAAGCCAGCTGATCTGACTCATGACTGGTACGTCATCGACGCCACCGACGTGGTGCTCGGCCGTCTCGCCACCCAGGCTGCAATCCTGCTGCGCGGCAAGAACAAGCCGACCTACGCTCCGCACGCCGATTCCGGCAACCACGTGATCATCATCAATGCCGACAAGATTGCTCTGACTGGCAACAAGATGGGCAAGGAACTCTACTCGCACTCCGGCCGTCCCGGTGGTCTGCGTCGTGACTCCTACGCCGAGCTGCTCGAGAAGAACCCCGAGCACATCATCAAGAACGCTGTCAAGGGCATGCTGCCGAAGAACCGTCTGGCCAAGGTGCAGCTCGACCGCCTGCGTGTCTTCCGTGGCGCCGAGCACCCGCACACCCCGCAGAAGCCCCAGGTCTTCGAGATCGCCCAGATCTCGCAGCAGGCCAAGTGAAACCTGAGAGGAGATAAGAATCATGGCTGAAAACACCAACGACTCCCAGGTTGTCGAGACCGAAGAGGAGCTCACCAACTACACCACCGAGACCAACGCTGGCGCTGGCACCGGCACCTCCGCGATCGAGCCGGGCTACGGCACCGGTCGCCGCAAGGAGGCTGTTGCCCGTGTCCGTCTGGTTCCGGGTGACGGCAAGTGGACCATCAACGGCCGCACTCTGGAGGAGTACTTCCCCTCCAAGCTGCTGCAGCGTGAGGTCAACTCCCCGATCGTTCTGCTCAAGCTCGAAGGCAAGTTCGACGCTATCGTCCTCGTTGACGGCGGCGGCACCACCGGCCAGGCCGGCGCCATCCGCCTCGGCGTTGCCCGCGCTCTGAACGCCATCGATCGTGATGCCAACCGCGCCGCCCTGAAGAAGGCTGGCTTCCTGACCCGCGACGCTCGCGTCGTGGAGCGCAAGAAGGCTGGTCTGCACAAGGCACGTCGCGCCCCGCAGTTCTCCAAGCGTTAATTTCGCTTGTCCTGTACCGAGCATACAAAGGCTCTCCGTAGAATTCCGCGGAGAGCCTTTGTGTTTATGTTGCGCCGTCTTGAGTGTGACTCACACCTGCTTCATCAGCGTGACGCTCAGCGCCGGCATAGTCCAGACATTGTCGTCGACAGGGGTTTCCGGTGTATCTGTAGTGGCATCTGGTTCTGAGGAGGTAGTCGACGTATCGTCGCTGGCGTCCGGTACATGCTGCGTCCAGACGGTGGTGTCACCGTTCAAATCGCATTCCTCGACCTGAGTGCCATGCCCGGCTCGGCGGCCGTTGATTTCGGCCGAGCACCATTTAGGCGTCCAGTGAGTGTC
>JAIJEI010000119.1 GCA_022739095.1 Bifidobacterium sp. | reverse complement strand
CCGCGAGCCGCTCTTTTTTTCTCACGGGGCTATAGCGCAGCTGGTAGCGCATCTGCTTTGCAAGCAGAGGGTCGCCGGTTCGAACCCGGCTAGCTCCACAGATACAACAAGACCCTTGGAATCATGCCGATTCCGAGAGTTTTTGTTCTTGCATTTTCTGCGTATTTTCGGGCTATAGGCCAAAAAGGGATTAAGTAGCCCTCTGCTGCATCTGAGGATCGAGCACCAGTATGAGCGTCGGCTTCTGTCGGGCTTCGTGTTCACGTTCGCCCGCGAGACCCCTCCGGTGATCGACGCTAAACCCGTGGATGCGAAGAAGGCGGAGAACGCGGGCCATTGGACGAGCGTCGCCGGTTACGGCGAGATGTTCACGACCACGGAGCTGTTCGACGTGACGGCCGCACGTGATCACTTCGACGGCACCGTGGACACCGGGGAATGTCGTTTCTGCCTGTATGACGCGCGCAATCGTGAGCGGCACGTCAAGAACGCGGGGACACTATTCTAGTGCTTTCCTTGGATGCTGGCGTTGGTTTTACTCATGGAAAAATAGGCATATTTAATATCGTTGTATGCCTATCATAAGGAATGAGTTCATTGGATGCTCTTCAAAAGAGGTGTCACGATGCAACAGAAGAATGTTGATTCCATCAACTTTGGATCTCATGGATTCAGGAAGTTAATAGCAGCTGGCAGTGCATTTTTGCTCTGCGCCGGAGCTTTGTCTTTAGCTCCTTCAATTGCGATGGCCGACGAGCCTTCCGGAAGTACTGAGAATACAATGTCGCAGACCATGGAATCTGGTTGCGCTCAGCCGACTTTTACAGCCAAGAGAACAGATGACGGCGTTCATGTTCAACTGAATAACGCTAAGTTCGTTCCGAACAATGATGGGAGTGTCTCCATCACGTCCATGTCCGGAAAGCCGCTTGATTCCTTGCCTGCGGAATACGAAGGACACGGAATCGCTTATCGAATGATTAGCGATTCCGAACTGATCGCCATGCCGATTATGACTTACGACGCCAATGGATATGTCAATTGCATTGCTCATCATGCCTTGGGCGGCGGTATAACCGGTGCCATCGGTGGAGCTGTCGCTGGTGGCGGTATTCCTGGAGCATCCGTCGGAGCTTTTGGAGGCATTGTAGGTGGACTTGTTTGGGGTCCAATCGACTGCTGGGGCAAGTAATATGCACACCCATCGCATGAGTGAAATTCGCCTGATTGTGTCGACTGTTGTCTTCGCAATTCTGTTGGCAGTATTCGAAATACTGTTTTATGGATTTGGCTCCTTAGCAACGGTTAAGGGGATTGCTTATGTCCTTCTTCAAACGTTGGCTTTCTTCTTGCTCATGCTTTGGATCCGCAGAGCAGGAGATGACGCCGATTCCAAGGAGGATTAGGAGGCTTCCGCCTGATGGATTCATACCCTCTTGTAGGGGACGCAAGGGTGGTCTTCACGATCTATTAGAGATCGTGAAGACCACCCTTGTCTATGCGTTGGTGAGTTGTCGGCGCATGTATTCGCTGCGGCTGATGTGGTAGCGCTTCGCAGCGGCAGTGATGCGTTCGAGTTGACTTTCGGGCATCTTGACGGTGACGCTGATCATGCGCTCCTTGTGCCTGGGGAGCATGTGCAGGCCGTAGTGGACGGGGCCGGTGATGCCGTGGTCGGCGTCCTCGTCCTCCATGCGTTCCACGTCATTCCTGACCTGTTCCTCGGTCATGCCGAACCTGGTCAGCAGCTCCCTGTCGTGTTCGCTGAAGTCGCTCATCGTTCGCTCCTTTCGTGGTTCAGTCGGCCGATCTCCTTGAGGGTCTTCTTCGTGGGCGGGGTCATCGTGTGGTAGATCAGCACGCTGTCGCCCACCTGCTTGTAGACCATCTCCACGTCCCTGCCGCGCCCGTCGAGGCCGATGGCCACCCAGGTGCCGTTGTCCCTCCTTGCGTCCCTCATGACGCTGCGGAAGGCCGTGAGCACGTCCCCGGAGGTCAGTTCGGGATGCCTTTCGTGCATGCGCGGCAGCACGTAGATCTCCAAGACGGCCTCCGGTTCCTCTCCCGACAATGTGGTAAGACCATCATAACACGCAGATAACACTGGAGGAATACCGCAGTGTTACTCGGTTTTCGCCTTCCGGTCAGCGGCCGTGTGGTCGGCCTTGTCGGCTTCGAGCTGGCGGCGTATCCCTCGTGGATGGTGGGTTCGAGGTCGCCGCCCTGGTCTTCGAGGCTCCTGTGGTCGATTCTCGCGGTCTCGTCCAGCCGCGCGTTGCAGGTGTCCGCCCAGGATTCGCGCAGGGCCTTGAGCTTGGCCTTCCGGTCGAGCGGGTTCAGGGACACGCTCGTGCGCTTCCACTGCCTGCGGCCCCGCTTGTCGGTCTTCTGCCTGCCGGTCTCGTGCAGCTCGGCTCTCTGGCGGAAGCCATGGGCGAACGTGCCGCCCAGTGGGAGGCATGACCGGCCACTCGCGGCGCATGAAAACCATATCGAATTCGTCGCCGACGCTTCTCCGCGCCCCGGCCAAGGCCGGCCGCGTTCTCATGACCGGACGCGCTTTGGCCGGTAACGCTTCGCTTGCCCAACCGGGCGAAAAGAAAAAACCAGGACCCATTCAAGGAGGACGCGATGGCAGGCAAGCTCACCAAGGAACAAAGGGCGGAACGCATCGAACGGTTGTGTCGCCAAATCGAGGACGGCGTCGCCGAACTCGCGCACAGTGGCGCATGGAAACGCTACCTGACATTCATGGCCCGCTTCCACACCTACAGCGTGTCCAACCAGCTGCTCATCCTCGCCCAGACCCAGGGCAGACCACGCTCGTCGCCGGGTTCAGGCAGTGGAGGGAACACGGCCGGCAGGTGCGCAAAGGCGAGCACGGCATCCAGATCATCGGCCACTCCACCGTCGTCGCCAAGGACAAGGACGGCAAGCCCATCCTCGACGAGAACGGCGAGGAAACCCACCGCGTCTTCTGGCCCGTGCTCACCGTGTTCGACATCGGCCAGACCAACCCCATCGAAGGCATGGAGCAGCCGCTCGACGTCGTCAACCCCGCCGGCCTCGAAGGCGACGACCCCCAGCGGATCACGGAACGCATGACCGCATGGCTTCAGACCCAAGGCTGGAGCGTCAGGCACGAAACCATGCAGGCGGCCCTCAAAGGCTACACGAGCGGCGACGGGTCCAAGCGCATCATGCTCAACACAGCCAACAGCCCATTGCAGGACGCCAAGACCATCCTGCACGAAAGCGCGCACATGCTCCTTCACTCCGAACTGCCCAACGGCGAATATGCCGAACACCGGGGCGTCTACGAGACCGAGGCCGAAAGCGTCGCCTACGTCGTGGCTTCATGGGCCGGACTCGACGTAAGCGCCTACTCCAGCCTCTATGTCGCCGGATGGAGCCACATGGACGCGGACAACATCAGGCAGACAGCCCAGCACGTCAGGGGCGCGGCTCGCCCACACAGGACAAGGACGCGCCACGAAGGGCGCGCAACAACACAGCCTTCGGCTTTCCTTTAGCGGGGACGCGATCCGACCGTCCGGCAACAGCCGGGCGACGTTGCCGCGTCCATTCGCGGCGCGGCTTACTGCAAAGGATGCGCCATGCGCAGATCAGAGGGGGGGCCGCGCGGCGGCCTGCACGTGTGGCTGATGGCGGTCATTGTCATCAGCCTCGCACCCGCGATGCACTCCATAGCGGCCGACATCGTCGTGATGGCAATCGCCATCTGGGCGATGACACCCAGCCGTCGATAACGGCCAGCCCGTCCGAGTTTCAACACCCGGACGGGCCTTTCTTGTTTGCAAGTGCATGGCTGCTACTGCTTTTTCTGTGGTCTGCCATACTTGTGCACTAACGCAGCCAAAAGTATTGCTACGAAATAGATGTAGACGAGAAATCTGCTGAGAGACCCGTTAAATATCAACATAACGGCTACTGGCACTATAAGCGCTGTCGTAAGAATAACCGAAAGCTTTATGTTCTGTGTTTTAAGGCACGACCACACAAACAATATCAATGCCACAACGGCAGTAATCAGATACGCGACTGCGAATGGGGTCATGGCCCCGCGCTTGATCTCCGTTGCTCCACTAATTGAGCAAGAAGCGAACAGCCATGCACAGAGCCATGACTTCCAATCCCACTTTTTCATCACAGTAATGCCTTACAACTGCATCACATGATTTCAGATTTCAACGGTGGGAATTCCCAAGCCAGTGTGAGGCATACTCCCTTTCCTTGAGCAACTGCGCCGATGATTTTTGTGGCGAGATCAGCAAAGAATCCGATGCCCAAGACAGCGACGCCTCCAGCGATTATGGTACCGACGGGCCCACTGATTGCCGAGGCAACTGCGGTGAATGCTACGGCAAGAGCCGCCGGGCTAACCGAGGAAGCCGCGAAAAGCGCTGCCGCGAATCCTACGGTGAAATCTATGTAGGAGATGTATACGCCGCTGCAACTGGCATAGGTCGTTGGAAGCGACTCTATGTCTTGGATGTCCTCCGTGGGTGGATTGAGGACGTTATCGACCAGGAACACATATTCTGCATCGGAGAAACCGTAATCGGTCTTCAGTTGCTCCTCTGACAGCGAGACGGTGAGACGATCACCTTCAAAGCTGAAATATTCACCGACATCAACGATTTTCCAGAGCAGGTTCTCGAGTTCCGTATCCACTGACGGTACTGCACAAGGAACGTAGCCATCGGACTGAGCATCCGGGACACTTGCATTCGCAACGGGAGCCACCACCAACAATGTCGCCATCGACAAGATACAGGCGATGATTCGTGCGAGGTATTTCCTCACTTTTTTCATTTGATTCTTCCTTGAATCGTTGATTTACCCGGCTCTTCTGATTTTGGTGTGCAAGGGCCGTGCGGTTTCATTCGTTGTGTGAAGGATACCGTGCGGCTTGACATTGAGTCAAGCACGTTCGACGGACGGGTGTTGCTCGGCCTGGACGGATTGGGGTTGCGTACCCTGGTGCAACGGCACCTGGCCATGGGCACTCGCGGGGGCGTGTGGCAGATACGCTGCGAGCCGGAGGGGCCCGCCGCACGGTGTTGCGCCCAGTGCGGCGGACCGTCGCGGGTCCGTTCCTCGTGAACGCGTAGGCTCGCGCACACGCCGGTCGGCCAGAATGCGATGCATCTGCTGGTGCGCGTGCGCCGCCGGGAATGTGTGTTTCGGCAAGTTGGTGCCCGCATTGTGGGCAGCGGGTTTTCCGCATGTTCGGCATGTGGGGTCCGCTGCCTGATTCCTGCTTGTTGGTTGTTGGGTTGGTTATTTGGTCATGAGGGCGTGTTCGCTGCGGTAGGATTTGCCCTCGAATCTGATGAGCCTGCCGTGGTGGACGGTACGGTCGATGAGAGCGGCGGCCATGTTCTTGTCACCGAGCACGCGTCCCCACCCACCGGACTCGATGTTCGTGGCGTGGATGATGCTCCTAGTCTCGTATGAGTCGGATACGGCCTGGAACAAGAGCCTGCCGTCTTCCTCGTCGATGGGCATGTAACCGAACTCGTCAATGACCAGGAGACGGGCCTTGCCGATGGCCGTGAGTTCCTTGTCGAGCCTGTTTTCTTGCTTCGCGCGCCTCAGGCGCATGAGCAGGCCCGGGGCGGTGAAGAACCGGACGGGTATTGCGTTCATGCACGCGGGTCTTCCCAGGGCGACGGCGAGAAGGCTTTTACCGGTACCGACCGGCCCATAGAGCACAAGGTCCTCGCTTTTGTTGATGAATTCGAGGGTCTCGAGTTGGGCACGTCCCCAGTCCGGTGGCATCCTGAGGTTCGACCAGTCGTAGCCATCGAGAGTTTTCTCGTTGGGAAACCCGGCGGCTTCGGGCAGGCGCGCGCGTTTGGATTGCTCGCGACTGGCGAGCTCGGCCGCGAACCAAGATTCAATGAAATCGAGTTGGGCTGGCCGGCCTGGTCGAGCCATGCGCGCACGTCCTCGGGGAAATCAGGACGTATCGGTGTTTCCTTCCACGAGCCCGGGCGGGCCGTGAGCATCGGTATGACCAGGGCCGGGTCCTGCAGCGTGCTGGATGCTCCGCCGTATCGCCTAGGATATTCGGCGATCATCTCGCCGGACGAGGGATCGGTGATCCGCACGCTGTCCCACCCGGCCGCGGCCAAAAGTTTCCCGCCGTGCCACTTGCCGCCGGCGAGGTACCGGTTCGAGTCGATCTCGATACGCCCGTACCTGTCGGCTTTCCCGCTTTCCCAACGGATCGGGTCGAAACGTGTGGATGGCAGGGGCATCAACGCTTTCCGGTCCTCGTCGAAGCATTTCATAATGGGCACGTCCAATAGCTTGTAATGGCATCGGGTCCGGGCCGGTTCGTCGCAGCGTCCGGGCATGACACGGGCGGGTTGCTCGTGGGACCCGGCCTCGAGGGGCGGGACCATGAGGCTGCGGCGTGGGAACCCGGCTAGCTCCAC
>JAIJEI010000118.1 GCA_022739095.1 Bifidobacterium sp. | reverse complement strand
TGGAATGATGCGTACCGCTGCGAAGGGCTCAGCGTCTGGGAATCGGCATTGCCCTTATGGTGTTGGTGACGTGCCATTGCTGCTTTCCGTTAGTTGTTGAATCGCTTCCAGCGGGCCCATGCGTGGGTGTGGCGCTCGCGCTTGGCGGCCTTGCGGCGGATCACGTCCGCATGGGCCTCGGCATAACGATTCTGTGCCACGCTGAGCGGCTGGGTGAACAGAGGCGACTCGCCGGTGTCGGCAGAAGTGCCGGGCTCCCCCATCGCAGCCGCACGTTCGCCGAGCTGGCCACCGATGTCGGACATGTCTTTCAAGGCACGGAGTCCATGAAGGCCTGCATAGATGAGTCCGGCGACGATCATGGCCAGCATGAACAGGGCCAGAATCAGCCATATCCACCAAGGCATGAAAGACTCCTTACTTGTTCTCGCTGATGCTCAGTTCGCGTTCGGCGCGTGCCACGATCATGGTGCGCAACGTTTCCGGGGCGACCGCCGTGATATGACGTGCGTGTGCGATGCAGAAGGCCACGAACCAGGAATCGGAGGAAACGGTCAGATGCACCTTTTCACCGGCACCGCACTGTTCGACGGTCGCGCCCGGCAATGTCTTGATGAATGCCAGATCGCGCTGATCGGTGATGAACACCGCGTCGGTGCCGTTGTCGAAACTCCACTTGCGCAGTTCGCTCACCGGCATGTTCGGAATGTTGATCTGCTTGGTGGGCTTGACCAGTTCCGCTTTTTCGATACGGGCCAAGCGCAGCACCTGCCAGATGCGCGGCTTGCCGTTCGCCTTGTCGATGGTCTTGTCTTTGGAGACGTAGGCCTTTTTGTCCTTGGGCGCGGCGGAACCGACATCCGTGTAGACGGCGGCATAATACACGCCTTCGTCAATGAAGATCTTGGCGGGGGCCACCAGCTTGCGGCGGGTACGACCTGTACCGTCGGTGTACTCCATGTCCAACAGCGAATCGGTGTTGATCGCACGCTTGACGATGGAGAAGCTTCGGGGCTCCAGCTCATAGCCGGTCAGGCTTAGCCACGGGGTCTGGCCCGGGCTGACATGGCGGCGCAAACGCTCATACAGGAATTCGGCCTGCCCACGCTGCTTGTCCGGCAGCAACGGCGAATGCGCCAAGTAGCTGACCGAGGCGGTGAGCATGCTGAGGTATTGCGGCGAAATGCCGGCAAGACGTTCAAGACCCAGCGAATTGGTGGCGGAAACAATACCCTCGGCATCCAGCAGCGGCCAGTCGATATCGAAGAACTGGCTGCCGGCCATCTCACCATCGTCGGAAACGGTGGTCAGGGTGTTGATGTCCTTATGAATGATGTTGACGAATTTTTTGAGTTCATCATCGTTCTTTGGCTTGCCGATAAAACGTTCGGCCAGCTCGCTCATCGAGAATTCCTCACCCAGATGAGCGGAGAGGAACAGCATCAGACGCAGGCGACGATCAACCTCGCTGCCCGTTTGGAAAGCGGAGCCGTTCTTCTTGTTCTGGGCCTTGATCGACTCAGGATCGCCCGGCTCGCGCACATCGCGACTAATCGACGGGGAAACCACCGAAGCGCTCACGGGGCTAGCGGATTCGTCGGCCAGAGTGAACCGGCTGGCGGCATGCAAGCGGCGATGATAGGCATCCACAGCCTCCTGCGGGCTGACGATCGTGGCCCCCGGATGTTCAAGCACGTACATGGCCAAATCGTCGGAATCGGTGTAGGCCACGTTCAGGTGTTCGCCATCCACGTCAACGGTGGCGGCGAAACGACGCGAATCGATAACCTTGACCAGTGAATCCGGAATGGGCTGCGTGCCCAAGCCAGGCGCAATCGAATCCAAACCGAGCCCGGGAATGGGGGTCTGCGGCACACGCGGTGTGGTGCGCGACGCATGCTGGGTGAGCTGGGACTGATCCGGCTCGGAAGAAATCGACATCGAACGAGCCAGATAGTTGGCGGCGGCAAGCACCGGCATATCTTCCGGCTCGAACATCAGGCGGATGCGCGGTTCATCGCCCAACTGCAGACGGTAGGACGCGAAGTCCTGGCCTTCCGACTTGGACGAGTACTCAGGCTGCCGTGATTCGATGGCGATGCCCATCGCGGCGAGCTTGGCGCGATCACGCTGGAACTGCTTGGCGAACGCGGCCTTGGCGGCCTGATCTGCCAGCTCTCCATACGAGTCGGCGTAAGCCTTGACGCGCTGCGCAATTTGGCGGGATGTGAGCCATTGCGGGAACGCGGATGACAACACAGCCAGTACGTCCAGCTCGTGCTTGCCCCATTTGTCGGAAAAACGCCGACGTCCGCTTGTGCCCTCTGCCATTAGTCCTCACGTATAGTTATTGTTTCATTATAAGTGCGTATGAGTTTCCCCACACTCACTCTATCTTAGAGGCTTTTTCCGCAGTTGAGCGCCATTTCACAAAAATAATATCTTTTTTTATCGTTCGACCGTGTTGTAAATCACACCCAATCGTCCGGTTCGATGCCTTGCGGTCCAACGTATTCGCCGTTCGGCACATAGCTTGGCTCGCCCTTATCTTCCAGTTTGGCGTCGGCGAACATCATGACGTCACGTCCGAATGTCCAGTCGCCCTGAATGGAAACCGAGTTGGCTGCGGCCAAAGATGGCACGGCGTAGGGGAACCGTTCGTCGAAATCGTGGATGTTCTTGTAGTATCGCGGATCAAGTTCGACGTTCGGGAAGATGTAATTGCCGTCTTCCATCTCATACGTGTCCGTCAGGTGGAAGCGATCGGAACGCATAATGAACAAATCATTGGTGGTTTTCACCGGAAGGAAGCGCATGCGATCCACTTGGACGCAGATGGAACCGTTGAACAGACCGATTGCGGCACCCATGGCGGTTTCCAGTTGAATCACCTGTTCGGAGTCCGGGTCCGTGGGATTCACGATCTTTTTGTTGCGAATCACCGGCAACGGCAGCACGCCGTCGCATTCGGCGAGCTTGTCTTTCAAAGCGTCGATGCGAATCCAGATCGAGTTGGTGTTGAAGTAAGGATGCTTGGTGATGTCTTGGGCCGCTTCCTTATCGTCCGGATGGACCTGGCTCATTTCACGCAGTATCAGGCGACCAGTGACCTTGTCTCGCACGATATGGCCGCCCTTGCGATCGGCCTTGGTGCGGATGGCCACTTCGGCCATGAACGGGGCACCTGTGTTTTCGAAGTGCTGGGCCAACGTACGCGAGGGGCGCGCACCGAGATTGTCGGAATTGGAGATGAACAGGTACTTGAAGCCTCGCTCCTCCAATACGTCAAGCAGGCCGGACTCCCAGATGGTGGAGAACAGGTCGCCGTGGCCGGGCGGGCACCATTCCAGCTCCGGGTTCATGGGGTAGCTCACAGGTTCGCCGGTGGCGGCCACGAGCTTGGGTTCCTGATGCTGAATGATTTCCATCGGCACGTCATGCTGGCTGAACCTGCGATGATGCTTGAGCACCTTCATCGTGTCCGCCGAAGTGTGGAAGGAGTTCATGAACGTCAGCGGCAGTTCGACGTTCAGGCGTGTGCGAGCGGTAAGCACCTGACCGATGATGATGTCGATGAAGCGCATCTGCTTGGCCTTGTGTCTACGCACCGGCAACAGCGACTTGGCCTTGTCCAATCCCATGGAGGTGCCCAGACCGCCATTGAGCTTGAGGAATGCGGTCTTGGCGAAGGCATCCACGGCCTTGTCGTGGTTGATGGTCTCATAGACGTCGTGGAAGCTGGGCACGTGGCCAAGCGGCTCGATGTCGTCCTCACGAATACAGCTGGAGGCTTCTTCATGGCGCCATACGTCATACAAATGGCGGAACTGGTTGATGGCGGTTTCGCTCATGCCATGCTCGCGCATCTTGGCGGCCGAAAGCTCGAAAGTCTCATCCACTTCAGGGGTGCTTACGGTTTCTTCGGGGGTGTCCGAGGTGACGGCGTCGGTGTCGTCAGCGGCGGCGATATCCAGTTGGGCCTTATCGTTTATTTCGGTCAATTCGGGTCCCTTTCGTCAAATCAATAGGAACCAGTCTAGCCCCTGTTTGGGGCATACGCATACGCAGGGGGTGCGGAGGCGGTGAATTGTCGGTGATAATTCCAATAACACGCCAAGATGAAGTCCGTGTTTAACCCATTACGAATGGCTTATAAAGGTAAGTCCGTCGTCATGTTGTCTCATGTTGTCTGAAAACGGAAAAGCCCCGGAAGACAACCACTCAGAAGTGGCGGAATTCCGGGGCTAATCGGTCGGGCCGGCGGGATTTGAACCCGCGACCCCTTGACCCCCAGTCAAGTGCGCTACCAAACTGCGCTACGGCCCGATGGTGCAAAAGCACCGAGTAGATAATTTACCAGATATATGAAATCTGGCAAATTACGCGCGTGTCACTTCCGCTTCTTCTTCTCGCGGATGTTCACGGAGATCTGAATCGGCGTGCCTTCGAAGCCGAATTCCTCGCGCAGGGAACGCTCGATGTAGCGGCGGTAGCCGTGCTCGAGGAAGCCGGTGGCGAAGATCACGAAACGCGGCGGGCGCGTGGATGCCTGTGTGGCGAAGAGGATTCGCGGCTGCTTGCCACCACGCAACGGGTGCGGGTGGGCGGCCTGAATTTTGCCGAGGAAGGCGTTGAGCTTGCCTGTAGGAATACGCTGATCCCAGGATTCCAGGGCCTTATCCATGGCTCGCGTCAGACGGTTGGTGTGCCAGCCGGTCTTGGCGGACAGGTTCACACGCTCGGCCCACATCACACGGTCGAATTCGGTGTTCCACAGGCGTTCGAGACGCTGCTTGTCGAACTCGTCCATCGCATCCCACTTGTTGAATACGAGCACGATTGCACGGCCCGCATCCACGGCGGTGGACATGACCTTCAGATCCTGATCGGATACCGGCTGCGAAGCATCAAACAGGATCAGCGCCAATTCACAGCGCTCGATGGCGGCCTGCGTGCGCAGAGAGGAATAATATTCCGCGCCTGTGAGCTTGTGCTGGCGTCGCTTGATGCCGGCGGTGTCGATGAACAGCCAGTCGTCGCCATCGATGTTGACGATTTCGTCGACGGGGTCGCGCGTAGTGCCGGCCAAATCGTTGACAACGGCACGTTCTTCGCGCGCCAGCTGATTGAGCAGAGACGACTTGCCCACGTTCGGGCGGCCCACCAGAGCCACGCGGCGCAGGCCGGAAGGCGTGAGGTAGCCGGAAGTCTTCTCGGCCTGCTTGAGCTTGTCAAGCGCGACGTCCAGCAGGTCGCCCACTCCCCTGCCGTGCATGGCGGAAATCGAGTATGGTTCGCCGAGGCCGAGCTTCCAGAATTCGGCGGCAAGATATTCGCTGGCCTGGTCGTCGATCTTGTTGACGGCCAGCACGACCGGCTTGCCGGCGGCACGCAGCATCTTGACGATGCGCTCATCGGTGGTGGTCATGCCCACTTGACCATCGACAACGAATACCACGGCATCGGCCAAGGTCACGGCAACCTGTGCCTGTGAGGCGATGGCGGATTCAATGCCTTCCACGTCGGCTTCCCAGCCGCCCGTGTCCACCAGCTTGAAGTCGGTGCCGGCCCATTCCGCGTCATAGCTCACACGGTCTCGCGTAACGCCCGGCGTGTCTTCCACAACGGCGGCACGGCGGCCGAGGATACGGTTGACCAGGGATGATTTGCCCACGTTCGGACGGCCTACAACAGCCAGCACGCCCACCGGCTTGGGGCCGGCCTTGCGCGCACCTTCCGTGAAACCGCGGCCGGAAATCAGATCCTCATCGCCTTCGTCCAGCTCGTAGCCTTCGAGATTGGCGGCATACTGCTCGTATTCCTGATTCTCGATGGCGTCCTCGACCAGACCGATGAGCAGATCGAGTGTGTGGGCGAAGTCCAAATCGGAATTGTCGATGGTGGTAACGCCATCGGCGGCGGTCAGGAAGCTGGTGACCTTGGAATCGGCCTTGTCGCGCGCGGCCACATCCTCAGCACCCACGCCCTTGACGACCTGGCCGGTGCGACGGGCCTGACGGACATCCTCACGGGCGATCAGCAGCACGCGCACCTCGGCGTCCGGGGACACCACGGTAGTGATATCGCGGCCCTCGGCCACGATGCCCAAACCCCCGGAGAAGGAGTCGGCCGACGCCTCGCGGGCGATGTAGGCGCGCTGAGCGGCGATGAGCACGTTGCGCACCGGGATGACGTTCGACACCTTGGAGACATGGCTGGAGACTTCGGAGGAACGAATGGCCTCGGAGATGTCCTCGTCGTCGGCGAATACGCGGGGGTTGTCCGGGTCCACGGAGATATCGAAATGGTCGCCAGTGAAGAACTCGCCCACCGCTTCGGTGATGACACGCTCATCCACGGTTTCGGCGTCCAGATCGATGCCCTGCTTCAGGCACCACCAAGCGCAGGCACGATACATCGCGCCCGTGTCAAGGTAGGCGTATCCGAAATACTTGGCCAGCGCCTTGGACGTGGACGACTTGCCCACGCCGGCGGGGCCGTCGATGGCAACGCGAATCACAGGCCAACCTCCTTGGACAGCGAACGGACTTCCGTCTGGGACAGCACGCGGTAGGAACC
>JAIJEI010000117.1 GCA_022739095.1 Bifidobacterium sp. | reverse complement strand
GAAGTTCACCGTCCAACGTTCGGCGAGCACGTCGGCGGTCATGAAGCCCATGTTGTGCCGCGTGTCCTCATATTTTTTGCCGGGGTTGCCCAGTCCCGCGATCAGCCAGAAATCCGATGCCATAATCCGCTCCTCGTCCGTCTTCCTATATTCCCGTATGCACGTTCTGTACGTTCCGTACATCAGCGCGCGTTCACCTCGTGCACTGGCCCGTGCCCGGCCGGATTCAACCGTCAAGATTGTACTCAACGCCGCCGTCAAGCCTTGGAATCGGCAAGCAGCAGGGCGCGGCATTGCTCGGCATCCATCGATCGGACCGATGAATGGCGGAACGCCTCGACGTCACGGGTCACGATGACGTCGGCGTCATTGTCCTCGGCAACGGCACGGATGAGCCCGTCCTCGAAGTCGGGCTCATCGGACCGGTACGACATACGCGCATGGCGTTCCATAAGCGGACGGATATCGAACAATTCCAATAGCCCGCCGATATCGTCTCGCGCCGCCCGCTCCTCGCCATAATGCTTGCGCAACACGTAATACACGTCATTCAATGACGATACCGGCGCCATGATCTCAATGTTCGGCTGTGCAACGGCTTCCATGAGCAAATCAACGCACTGTTTATGGAAAGGCACTCGTTTGTCATTGCACAAATCGAGCAGAATATTCGTGTCAAACAGCAGTTTCATCCCGTTCCCCAAATCGTCCCATACGTGCCTGCGCGATAATCTCCTCATCCGAAAGACCACCTTCCACCTCCGGCAAACTCCGGTCGGCGAAACGTTGAATCAGCTCCTGTTCTTTCCTACGCTCCCGCTCCTGAATCAGGGAGAGCGTCAGACGCTCGAATTCCGGCAATTCCCCCGTATCCGCAAGGTAGTCGGTCAGATCACGAATCAGGTCCGAATAGGTGCGTCCATTACGCTTAAGCACTTTTTCCGCGTCGCGCTTCCGTTCGGCATCGACGCGCGCCGTCACCATGGCCATAGTCATATCGCACCTCCCTGTAATACTAGTATTACAAGAGATGGGGACCGGGCGAATCACGTCTATGGGCCGTGCCGCCAGCGACCTTTTCGCGCTGTTTGCCGTTGAGACACCAGTAGCCCATCGCCACGAATCCGGCGATCGGCAGCAGGATACCGCACACGAACAGCGTGCCCCAGCTTGGCGTCACGCTTTAATATCAACTTCGGTTGGAAAAAAATCTCAGTATGTAGCATTCGGTTCTCAAATAGGAGAAACATGCAACGACAATCAACAACTTGTCGTTTACGACGCCACGCAGGGAAGCAACTCAGACAAATGACGCTTCCCGACGATTTCTCTTCCGGTTCCGGAGCATCACTCATAGGATTCTCTGCCAACGGTCGGCATCTTTTCGCCGCCCGCCGCGACAACAAATCATGGGACGATGCTCATCGCCTCAGCATGTATCGTCATATTGCTCCTTACATCATTGGCTGTAATTCTGGTTCGCCGATCACGACGTAATGCCGTTCGGGCCGCGATCTCCCAGCAAGAGATTCCGCAACAGGTGCCTATAGGAAATGCGCAGGACCCGTCGCCAGTGGTGTCTTCACCCGCGCAACCAACTAGCGGTGGATTCAACGCGACATCAGCCGTATCTCCCCTGCCTGCGCCGTCACCTGAACATATTGCAAAGCACTATTGCACTAATTGCGGCCGCCTTGCCGAGTCTCCGCACGGTTCTGCCCAAACTACGGCAAACAGTTGGACTGATATGTCCGCCAATGCTGTATATCGGGCATCGGCGACGGGCCTTGATTGTGCAACGCCCCACGCTTCCCTGCAACCGGACGACAACCGGATGACATATTGCGGGACGGCAGCGGATTTTGGGCGTTTTTGGCGTGGCATCCCGCAAGCGTTATCGCACGTTATCTGCACCGAATCATAAGAATGGCAGAATTCCAATGATTTCGCAGGAAGAGTTGCGGGACGCTAGCTATGTGCATCGTTTGACGTGTGTGGCATCCCACGTGATTGTGGGACGCTACGTCAAAACGGGCGAAAATCGCGTGCCGTCCCACAGTTTGCCATTATTTGGGATAAGTGAGTCCGATATATGGCGTTCGAGGAAAAGAGCTGATCCGATGCAACTTTTTAGTGTTATAGGACACCGGAATCCATGGAGAGCAAGGGTAAACCGCCTCGGGCCTACAAGTCTAGATACCAGTAGGACATGTCCCGCATGGTGCCGGTGGAGTCGGTGGCAGCGGCGGGCATGAGTCCGAATTGGGTGAAGCCGAAGCGGTGCATGAGGGCAATGGAGCCGGCGTTATCGGCGAAAATGATGCCGCAGGCCTTGCGCATGTGGCGGGCCCGTGCCTCGGTGAGCAGCCTGTCAAGCATGAACGTGCCTACTCCCCTGCCTTGCCATGCCGGATCGATGTAATAGGCCAAATCGGTGACGCCGTCATACCCAGCACGATCGTAGAACACGGAGAGCGCACCGAAGCCGACGATTGAACCGTCTTCCGATTCCACCACGAAGACGCCGTAGGGCGGCGTATGGGATTCGACCCAGGCGCGACGTTGGTCAAGGGTGCGCGGGGTGCGGTCGGCGGTCGCACCGCCGGCCACCACCGCAGCGTTGTAGATGTCGGTGATGGCTTGGATGTCGGATTCGACGGCCGGACGGAGGGTGTATAGCATGTCTCCAGACAATAGCATGGCTCCCGCTGACGGAAGCTGTCGCGGTTTATCCGCGACTGAGGATGGCCTATTGAGCATTGATCACTCTTGACCACCCTCAGTCAGCTGCGCTGACAGCTCCCGCCAGCGGGAGCCAATTCCTGTCGGAACTACTTGTCGAGCTCGATGGCCTTGTTGAGGGCGTTTTCGAGCTCCTGCTGTGCCTTGCCGTAGGCGGTCCAGTCGCCGTTCTTCATGGCGGACTGGCTGTCTTTCATGGCTTGGGCGGCATCGTTCAGTGCCTGCTGGAGTTCGGGGCTACGGCTGGAAGACGTGCCAGAATCCGACTTTCCGTCCGTGGTGCCGGACTGGCCATCGGACTTGGACCCGTCGCCGGACGTGTCGGAACCGGACTGGTCGCCGGATGACGAGGACGAGGACGACGAGGATTCGCCACCGGATACGTTCTCAGCATCGCCTGCGGCCGCGCCGGAATCACCGCCGAACACCTGATCCAACGCCTCATCCAACGTGTTCGCAAAACCGACCTGATCGCCGAACGCGACCAGCGTCTTCTTGAGCAGCGGGAATGAAGTCGCACCCGAAGACTTGACATACACAGGCTGCACGTACACCAGTCCGCCACCGAGTGGCAGAGTAAGCAGGTTGCCGCGCATCACTTGCGTGTCGCCGGATTGCAGCAGGTTCAGTTCCTTGGACACGTCGGCGTTGGCGTTGAAGTTGTTCTGCGCCTGGCCGGGGCCCGGTACGTTCGAATCCTTGGGCAGCTCCTGCAATCGGATGGTGCCGTAGTTTGAGCCTATCTTGCCCTTCTCGTTGCCGGCATCCGAGTCGACCGACAGGAAGCCGGTGAGGATCTCACGAGTGGACTGGCCAGCCGGAATGTAGGTGGAGGTCAGCGAGAACACCGGTTCCTTGGTGCCACCGGTCTGCAAGGTCAGGTAGTACGGCGGCTGCAGGATGTCCTGGTCCTGCTGGGACTGGGATTCGGTCGGGTCGACCGGCGTCTGCCAGAAGTCCTCGCCGGAGTAGTACTGGCTGGCGGAGGTCACGTGGTACCTGGAGAGCAGCTCGCGCTGCACCTTGAACAGGCTTTCCGGGTAGCGCATGTGGCTCATCAGGTCGCCGGAGATATCGGAGAGCTGGTGGTACTGGCCGGGGAAGATCTTCTCCCATGCCTTGATTACCGGGTCGGATTGATCCCATACGTACAGATCCACGGAACCGTCGTAGGCGTCCACGGTGGCCTTGACCGAGTTGCGGATGTAGTTGGCCTTCTGCGAGCCCAAGGATGAGACCGTTGCGGAAGAGACGGTGGTGGAATCCTTGGTGGCGGAGCCGAGGTCGGTCATCTGCGAGTATGGGTAGGCATCAGAGGTGGTGTAGCCGTCGACGATCCACTTGACGCGGCCATCGACCACGGCCGGATACACACGGCCGTCAAGCGTCAGGTACGGCGCCACCTTGGCCACGCGCTCCTTGGGGGAACGATCGTAAAGAATCTGCGATTCGCTGGTAACACGGTCGGAGAAGAGAATCTGATCGGAGCCGAAGCGGATTGCGTAGAGAATACGGGAGAACAGGTTGCCAACCGAGGGGCCGCCGTCGCCCTTGAACGTGGTCAGGGCGCCTTCCGAACCAGTCGGGTAGTCGAACTCCCAAGCCTGCGTGCCCTCCGGTGCGCCGACGATCGAGTATTCGGTGGTGTTCGGCGAGAAGTAGATGCGAGGCTCATACTTTTCGGATTCAGTGAGCTTGCCCTGAGTGGGGATGCCGGATTCGAAGAATTCAGGCTGGCCGTCGGCGGTCACCTTGTTACCGTAAGCGGCCACCACGCCGTAACCGTGGGTGTACACGGTGTGATCGTTGACCCAATTGCGGTTGTCGTTGCCGGCCAGGTCAAGCTCGCGGGCGGCAATCACGGTGTCTTGGGAAACGCCGTCGATCTCGTACTTGTCGACTGCCAAAGTGTCGGCGAAGGTGTAGTACTGCTTGGACTGCTGTAGCTGCTTGAATGTGGGGCTGACGACCTGCGGGTCGAGCAGACGGATCTGCGCGGTGGTGTCGGCCTCTTTGGCCAGAGCGCCCTGCTCGCCCTTGTCGGTTACCTTGTATTGCTCGGTCTTGAGCTTGTCAAGACCGTAGGCGGCGCGGGTGGCGTCGATATTGCGCTGAATGTAGGTGGATTCCATCTCCTGTGCGTTCGGGTTGACGCGGAAGCGCTGCAACAGCACCGGCCATGCCACGGTGAGCACAAGACCCACCACGACCACGACGGCAATGGAGGTCACCGGCACACGCCAGGCCTTGAGCGCGGCGGAGGCGCGCACTCCGATGGACGCCTGGCCTTCGAGCGCGTGGGAGCGCATGAGCCAGATGCCCAGCACCACGCCGAGAATGGCGGTCAGCACGGCCATGGTGAAGGTGACGGGGATGTTGGCGTGCACGGCGGTGTAGGAGGCACCGGTGATATGCGAACCCTGCGCGGTGAGCTGGTCGAATACGCCGATCACCTGGCGCACTGCCCAAGCGAACATGTTGAGCATCAGCCAGATGCCAAGCTGGCGGCGGCAACGCTTGGTGATGGAGAACAGGCCTCGGCCGTTGACCGGCATGGTGATGCGGATACCGCCCATCAGTACATGCGTGACCACCGAGAACACGAGGCCCACGCCCAGCAGCACGGCCACGGCGGCAAGCACGAGCTTCAGGCCCGGCAGCACGAACACGTAGAAGCCGTTGTCCAGACCGAACTGCGGATCGGTGGTGCCGAACGACTGCGCGTTGAACATGAGCAGAATCTCGCTCCAGTTCGCGTTGAACTGGGAACCGAAGATGACGCCGACGATCAGCGAAATCACCACGGCCACGCGGCGAGCGGTTTTCGAGCTGACGGATTTGCCCACCTCGACCACATCGCCGTTAATACGAATAGTGGATCCGTCTGCCGAATCAGGGCGTGCCCGGATAGCCAGCCATGCAGAGACGAAGCCAGTCAGGGCCATGAGCAGCGCGTAGGCCACCCACAGGCCGATCTTCACCCCGAGCTGGGTCCAGACCACGGACTGGAAGCCGAGCTGGCCGTACCACATCAGGTCGGTGATGAATCGGGACAGGCCGAAGAACAGACCGATGATGATGGCCAAAGCCAGCACCACGCCGATCAGAATCTTGCTGCCACGGCTGGCTCCTGAGCCACCGGACGCTGGCTTACGGGTGATACGCGGATTGGCCAGGCCACGTGGAGGGCGGGATGACCCGGAGGGGCCGGCGTTGGTGTTGCGGGCCGGACCGTCCCCATCGGCCTCGACATCGAGGATGATCGGATCGTCATTGTTCGCATTATTGCGTCGTGAATCGCCGCCATTGCCGAACAGCACTGAGAAAGGATCGTTAAAAGACATAACTCAAGCCTATCGAAAGGGCGGGAGGTAGGTTATGCCCTGAGCACAGAATGAGGCAGCGTTCTGTTCTACGTTCTGTTCTACGCTTGCCGGTATGAACAGACAACGGCCACAACATATGCGTTCCTCAGCACACGCCACACGCCAACTTCGGCACAGGAGCACTCCAATCGTGGCGACAATATGTGCTTTGGCGGTGGTGTTGGCCGGTGTGGCAGTCTACGGATGGCATGTCGGATGGTTCGCCAAATCCGCATCAAACGGCAGCACCACCACTCCCCATACCTCCCAGACAAGTGCGTTACCACGCACCGACATTCCTTCCCCGAAGAAGAACGACGGACCGGCCGCACAAGCCCAACGTGCGGTATCCGCCATGACGCTTGAGGAACGTGTGGGACAGTTAGTGATGGTGCCGTTGTTCGCCGGTTCCGATCCCTCCTCGTTGGCTTCAACAATCGCCGACGAGCACATTGGCTCGGCCATTCTCATTGGCAATTGGAATACCGGCGTCGATACGGTCAAGACCGCGACCGCGCAACTCCAAGGATATGCGCCGGCCGGCAATCGTCTCATCATCGCCACCGATCAGGAGGG
>JAIJEI010000116.1 GCA_022739095.1 Bifidobacterium sp. | reverse complement strand
TGGTTCCTCACGCAGAAGATCTCGTGGAACGACACCACCAAGTTCCCTCACCACTCGTTCATGTGGGAAGGCATCGACGGCACGCGCATCTTCACCCACTTCCCGCCGGCGGATACCTATGCCGCTTGGTGCAAGGTTCAGGAACTCGACTACGCCGAGAAGAACTTCCAGGACAAGGACCTTGCCGACCGCTCGCTTCTGCTCTTCGGTTTCGGCGATGGCGGCGGCGGCCCCACGCGCAACATGATGGAGCACCTGCATCGCTATGAGAATCTCGAGGGCGTTTCCAAGGTGAGCGTCGAAGAGCCGAACGACTTCTTCGACAAGGCGCATCGGCAGCTTGCAGAGAACGCCGGCCCGGAAATGCCCGTCTGGAAGGGCGAGTTGTACCTCGAACTGCATCGCGGCACCTTGACCTCGCAACAGGACATGAAACGCGGCTGCCGCCAAGAGGAATCGCTGCTGCGCACGGTCGAATACCTGGGCGCGGCCGCCACGTTGGCCGACCCGAACTACGCCTATCCGCGCGAGGAGCTGGACCGTATCTGGAAGACCCTGATGCTCAACCAGTTCCATGACGTGTTGCCGGGGTCGTCCATCGCATGGGTGCACCGCGAAGCCCGCGAGGACTATCGCCGCGATCTGAAGCGTCTCGCTGAAATCGCCCAAGACATGTGTGCCGTGCTGCGCAAGGCCAACCTGCAGGCCGACCTGCTCGCCGAAGCCCGCATCAGCCAGTTCCGTAATGACGGCGCGTCTTGGCGTGCCAGCCGCATCAACGAACCGACCAACGCGCTTTCCGTACTGACTCAGACGCTGGACAACGGCCGTGTACTGCTGGCCAACGGCGTACTGTCCGTCACCATTGAGGCCGACGGTACGATTTCTTCGCTGTTTGATGAGGAGCATAACCATGAACTGGTCCCGTCCGGCACCCGACTGGGCCGATACGAGCTGTTGAAGGACGAGCCCGCCGTTTGGGATGCGTGGGAGATCGAACGCGAATCCCTGCTCATGGCGAATGCCGTGACCGGATCAATCGAATCGGTGAATACCGAAAACGGTGTGGCACAGGTCCACATGCATGCCGCCGACGGTGACACCGTCATCACCACCACCATCACGCTACGCCCCGGCTCGCACACGCTCGACTTCCATGCCGATATCGATTGGCACGAACGCGAGCGCTTCCTCAAGGTCGATCTGCCTCTGGGCATTGTGGCCGATCAGGCGACCTATGACTGCCAGTATGGTCTGATCCGCCGCCCAATCGTCAAAAACACCGCATCCGACGAAGCCAAGTATGAGAGCAGCACGAACCGTTTCGCCATTATCGGTGATGCCGGTTACGCCGCAGCCGTCATCAACGGATCGGTATACGGGTCCGATGCCTCACCGATCGCCGGGAATGCCGCCGAAGGTCGTGACTCGGGCACCATGTTCCGACTGTCGCTGCTCTCCGCGCCGACCTTCCCCGACCCGCGCACCGATATCGGTGCGCATGAGTTCGACTGGTCCGTGGTGGCCAACGCAACGGTGGGCAGTGCGCTTGACGCCGCTTGCGCACTCAACGCACCGACGCTTCATGACATGCCCGACTTGGCGCCGCTTGCCTCGATCGAGTCAGCAAACGGCACCGTGGTGTTGGACTGGATAAAGCTGGCCGACGATGGCTCCGGAGACCTGATTGTGCGCGCCTATGAGGCGGCCGGCGGCAGGGCCGATGCCACGCTGCATGTCTGCCCGGCGCTCGCAGGCGCTTCGGTGCATGAGACCAACGTGTTGGAAGGCGACGATCTGGCCGCCGACCTGCCGGTCGCGCTGCAAGACGGTACACAGAACGCCGAAGGCGCCACACTGCACTTCGGCCCGTTCCAGCTCGCCACCCTGCGCATCACGCGCTGAATTTTCGCCTGACGCTTCTGCCTCCTTGTACCATGAGGGGGCAGAAGTATGTCGTATTACGGTTTCTCCAATTACCATCACTCACACCCCTACCACCAGACACAGCAAAGGAGTTGAACTCTCCATGTTTCTTCTGCCCAATCAGCAGTTGGAGCGCTGCGACCGCGTCATGCAGCAGCGCGTCAAACCGCATATCCACACCACACTCGCCGCATGCACCTTGCGTTCGTTCCACAATCCCGGCGAACCGGTGCCCTCCAGCGAATTTCTAGCCAAAGTGCGCAACGGCCAAGTGCCCTTCGAACCTTTCCGCGTTCCCGGAGTCTGGGGCACCACATGGGGCACCACATGGTTCGAGGTGAACGGCCACATCGACATGGCGGCGGTCAAAGGACGAAAAGTCGAACTCATGGTAGACCTCGGCTGGCTCGATCACCGCGGCCCCGGATTCCAATCCGAGGGACTTGTCTATCGTGCCGACGGCACCGCCATCAAATCCGCGAACCCACGCAACCACTGGATTCCACTCGTCTATGCGGACGGAAGCAGCACTGTCGAACTCGATGAGCATGGCGACTTCACCGTCTATATCGAAGCCGCCGCCAACCCATTCGTCGAAGGCCCCACCCCGTTCTCACCCACCGAACTCGGCGAAGAGGCCACCGGCACCTGTGACTTCCCATACACACTGAGTCGTATGGACGTCACCATCTTCAACGAAGACGTGTTCGCCTACTACATGGATCTGGAAACCGTCTCCTCGCTGATTCGTGAGCTCAAGGACGACGACCCACGCTACTGGCAGCTCGCCAAAGCGCTGCAACGCTCCCTGAACATCTACGATGAACGCGACTTGGAAACCGTGTCGGCAGCCCGTGCGGCGCTCGCCGGCGTACTCGCCGAACCGGCCGCCTCCAGCGCAATCAAACACATCGCCATCGGCCACGCGCATATCGACTCCGCATGGCTGTGGCCGGTGCGCGAGACCCGCCGCAAGGTGGCCCGTACCGTATCCAACGTGCTGGCTTTGATGGACGAAGACCCGGACTTCACGTATGCGATGAGTTCCGCCCAACAGTACGCATGGCTGGAAGAGGAGCATCCCGACCTGTTCGCACGAATGAAGCGGCGCATCGAAGAGGGCCGCTTCATCCCGGTCGGCGGCATGTGGGTGGAATCCGACAACATGATTCCTTCCGGCGAATCATTGGTGCGGCAGATCACGTTCGGCCGCCGATATTTCAAGGAGCATCTCGGCGTCGCGCCGCGCGGCATCTGGCTACCGGACAGTTTCGGCTACACCGGCTCTTGGCCGCAGATCGCCCGCCGTGCAGGATTCGACTGGTTCCTCACGCAGAAGATCTCGTGGAACGACACCACCAAGTTCCCGCACCACTCCTTCATGTGGGAGGGCATCGATGGCACGCGTATTCTCACGCACTTCCCGCCCTCGGATACCTACTGCTCGTCGATGAGCATGCGCGAGCTCATGTATTCGCAGCGCAACTTCCTGGACAAGGACCTCTCCCGTAACGCGATTCTGCTGTACGGCTTCGGCGATGGCGGTGGCGGCCCCACCCGTGAGATGACCGCGCGCATCCGCCGCGACCATGATCTCGCCGGCGCGCCGAAGATCGAATTCGGTACTCCCGACCAACTGTTCGACCGTGTGCGTAAGGATATCGTCGATGATGCGCAAGGGGAGACCCCGGTGTTCAAGGGCGAACTGTACCTTGAACTGCACCGCGCTACCCTCACCGCCCAGCAGGACATGAAGCGCGGCTGCCGACAGGAGGAGTCGATGCTGCGCGTCACCGAATACCTGTGCGCCGCGGCCCGCATCAAGAACCCGGACTATGTCTATCCGCGCGAAGAGCTGGACCGCATATGGAAAACGCTGCTCCTGAACCAGTTCCACGACATTCTGCCCGGTTCGGCCATCGCATGGGTACACCGTCAGGCGCGGGCCGAATACGCGCGCGACATCGCTCGGCTGAACGAGATCGCCCTTGAAGCCGGGCGCGCGATCGCAGCCGTGAAACCCGATGACGCAACCATAACCGACGCCGTAATCGCCCCGTATTCCCGCCAAGCCTGTGAGGCATGGGCGGTACGCCCGGCTTCGAGCCGAGCCGAAGTGGGAACCGCATCCGTGGCTCGGGTCGCCGTTGCCCATGACGGCGATACGATTGTGCTCGACAACGGCCGACTGCATGTGCGCATTGAAGCCGATGGCACCGTTTCGTCAATCGTCGATCAGCGAACCAATCGTGAACTGGTGCCCGCCGGCACCCGACTGGGCCGCTACGAAATGCTCAAAGACGAACCCTTCCACTGGGACGCTTGGGATATTCAACGCGATGCATTCCTCACCGCCAACGCGCTCAGCGAGGCATCGATTGCAAGCGTGGACGAAACCGCCAACGGTGGGGCCGTCGTGCATGCTGTCACTCGCGCGAAGGGCGTTGAAATTCGTACGGGCATTGCCTTAAGGCCGGGCTCCGCCACACTGGACTTCACCGCCGATGTGGACTGGCATGCCGTCGAACAGTTCCTCAAAGTGGATATGCCGGTCACCGTGCAAGCGGTGAACGCGCAATACGAATGCCAATACGGTCTGGTCGAACGCCCCATCAACAAGAACACGCGCAGCGATGATGCCAAATTCGAAAGCTGCACGCACCGCTTCGTGCGTATCGCCGACGCCGACTATGCCGCCGCTGTGGTCAACGCCTCCACCTACGGCTCCGACGTCAGCCCCATCCACGCCGATGCGGCACATGGCACCGGCCGCGGCACCATGGTGCGGCTCTCGCTGCTGTCCGCACCGCTGTACCCCGATCCACGCACCGACCAAGGCGCACACTCCTTCGCGTGGTCTCTGGTCGCTGACGCCGATATGAATGCGGTGCTGGACGAAGCGGCGCGACTCAACAGCCCTGTAATAGGGGAGTTGCCTGACTTGGCCCCGCTGGTCTCGCTCGCCGACGTCACCGGCACTATCGTATTGGACTGGGTCAAGCTCGCCGATGACGGTTCCGACGATCTGATCGTGCGCCTGTACGAGGCCGCCGGCGGCAATGCCACGGCCACGCTGCGCCTTGACGCCGCTCTCGCCGATGCCAAGGCCAGCGTACAGGAGGTGAATCTTATGGAGGAGTCGGAACTGGACACTGAACTGCCGCGTGCGCTCACAGGTGACGAACCAATGCCTGCCGACGGTGCGGTCGTTTCGTTGGCGCCCTTCCAGCTCGCCACGCTGCGTATTCGCCGATAAGGGATATTGGGCTTAGGCTCGATATTTTGGGTCGTGCCCAACTGTTGATATGAACTGATTTTTGTTCCGCATTTCCCCTAACTTGATGGGAGATGATGGAACCATGGCAAAGGGCACGAGATACACGGACGAGTTCAAGGCGAAGGCGGTCAGGCCGCTGACGGAGTCCAGGACCTCGTATTCGTCGGAGACGAAGGCGATAGAACAGGTCGCCAAGGATCTGGGGATAGCGCCGGAATCACTGCGGCGCTGGCGCAACCGGTCGGACGCGACGGCCGCTGCGGAGATGGAACGGGCCGCGCGGGATGCGATGGCGGAGCTCAAACAGCTGCGGGCGGAGAACGCGGAATTGCGCCGGGCGAACGAGATCCTGACGACGGCCTCGGCTTTTTTCGCGGCACGGCTCGACCCGACACGGCGTTGAAGGCCGCGTACATCGACGAACACAAAGGCCGTTTCGGGGTCGGGCCGATCTGCAGGGTCCTGGGCAAATCGCTGGATTGCGGGTTCCTCACGCCGCGCGGCTACCGCATGTTCAGGAACCGGCCGCCAAGCCGGATGGCCGCCCGCCACGAGGCTTTGGCGCGCGACATCCTCGAGATCCATTCGGATTTCCTCATGGCCGTGTACGGGTACAGGAAGGTCCACGCCCAGTTGTTGGCGCAGGGCTGGGATCCGGCCGAGGTCGGCCGCGACCAGGTGATGAATGTCATGCGCGAGCTTGGCATCCGGGGCGTGCGCCGGGGCAGGACCCCCGTGACGACGAGACCAGCGAAGGGGACCGGCGGCAGGACCGAGCTGGTATGGCGGCGCAGGCCCTTCCAGGATTTGAGGGACCTGGAATTGGCGACGTTCCGGTGGGTCTCGTGGCGGGGACTCGAAGCGCCTGCACCAGTCCCTGGGCTACAGGACACCGCAGGCGGTGGAAACCGAGTATTATCAACATCAAGCGGCACAAGCCGCCTCACTGTAAGGGCGGAACAAAAATCAGGCCACTTCAACAACCAAACGGTGGTCATCGAGGACCTGGCGGTGAAGGGCATGTCCCGCCGGTGCGCGGCCAAACCCGACCCTGACAATCCGGGCCGGTACCTTCCCAACGGGCAGGCCGCGAAAAGCGGCCTGAACCGGAGCATCATGGACGCCGGCTGGTGCCGCTTCCGCCTGATGCTGGAGTACAAGGCCGCTTGGTACGGACGCGAGCTGACGGTCATCGACCGTTGGTACCCGTCCAGCTAGGTCTGCCACGCGTGTGGAGCGAACATGGGCAGGAAGGGCCTGGATGTGCGTTCCTGGACCTGCCCGGCCTGTGGCATGGTCCATGACCGTGATGTCAACGCCGCGAAGAACATTCTATCCGCCGGGCTGGCGGTACGAGCCTGCGGGGACCCGCGCATCGCCGGAGCGACGCTCCGGTAGACGCGGACCCATGTCCCTTCAGGAAAGCCCCGCCGCGAGACGGGGAATCCCCTGGCTTCAACCGTGGGGAGAGGTCAAATTGATGACTAGAAGTTAGAAC
>JAIJEI010000115.1 GCA_022739095.1 Bifidobacterium sp. | reverse complement strand
TCCAAGTCCAAGTTGGCTGCCGGCCTGTTGGGCATCTTCCTCGGCGGACTTGGTGTGCACAACTTCTATCTCGGCAACACCGGCAAGGCCGTGGCCCAGCTGCTGCTGACGCTTGTCGGCTGGATTCTGCTCGGACTTGGCCCAATCGCAGCTGCCATCTGGGGCTTTGTTGAAGGCATCATCATTCTGTGCAGCAAGCCCGGCTCACCGTGGCATAAAGACGCCAACGGCTATGAACTATCAGACTGACCTCCCTATCTGTATTCAGTGTCAGGTGATGGCCGCCCGTCGCCTGATACAGGCGAATCAGTATCGTACGAGATTCAGCAGCTCCTGCTGTTTGACATAGCGGGAAACGTTGGTGAGGACGATGCGGATGATGTGTTCGGAAGTCTTCTCCAAATGATTGCCGCCGGCCACATGCGGGGTGATCAGGCAATGCGGCTCATCCCACAACGAACTTTCCGCCGGTGCCGGCTCAGGCTCGGTGACGTCTAACCCGGCACCGTGAAGCCGTCCATTGTGCAAGGCGTCGGCCAAGGCCTCGGGATCGATGGCATCGCCACGCCCGGCATTGATCACGATGGCCGTGGGCTTCAAACGACCCAGACGATCCGCATTCAGCAGATGATGGGTCTGCGGCGAGCGCGGCACCGCCATCGCCACTACGTCCGCCAATGGCAACAGCGCTTCCAGTCGCTCGAAGCCGTACATCTTTTCAATGCCCTTGGCCGGCACGTCCGCATGACGGCGCACGCCGAAAGTACGCATACCTACGGATTGGGCAAGCTGAGCGAAATGCGACCCGATGTCGCCAACGCCGATAATCAGCGCGATGCCACCTTCCGGGCTCAATACCGGGCCTTCATCCTGCCACTGATGATCATGCTGATTGGAGGCATACCGGTTGAGGTTCTTCATCAATGCCCACATGGTGGCGAACATGTGTTCCGACACACTTTGGCCATACGCGCCGCTCGCATTGGTGACCATGGTGCCGCGAGGCAACACGCCCGGGCGAATATACGCATCCACACCGGCACTGAAGGTCTGCAACCATTCAAGCCGGTTGTATTGGGCGGCCTGCGAGACCGGGAAGTTGCCGAATTAGGCGGCAGTGAGGATAATTCACGATGGTCAGCGCCGCACGATGCCATGCTCATGCAGCACGACGATGTGCGCGAATACAAAATGCCGCAGCCAGGCAGCACCAGCCAATCAAGCAGATTACCGTAATGACGGCGAACGTCCACGCCCCGCCAACCGCAGTGGCATGCGCGAACTGCGGGCTGCCCTCCTCGCCGGCACCGGCCTGCGCCACGGAGAGAATCGTGGAGAACAGCGCGGTTCCAGCGGCACCGCCAAATTGCAGGCAGGTGTTGAAGATGGCGTTACCGTCCGGTTTGAATTCGGGGTCCACTTCGGACAAGCCACTGGTCATTACGTTCGCATTGCCCACGGAGTAGAACAGGCCGAAGATGAAGTAGAATCCGGCCAGCAGAGCCGGGGTAAGCCTCATGGAGAAGATAAGCATGAGCACCGGGCCCATGATGGCAATGCCGATGGGGATCAGAATCGGTTTGACCGCGCCGAACTTGTCGTAGAACCAGCCGCCGAGCGGGGCGCACACCACACCGATCAAGGCGCCGGGCAGCACCAGAGAGCCGGCAACGAATGCCGTGGTGCCCAAGGACAGTTGGGAGACATTGGTAATGACGTATCCATAGCCGATGGCCACGAGAGGCAACAACAGATAGGCACAGGCATGCAGCAGCACAGCCGGGTCCTTCAGGATACCGAGTCGCAGCAACGGTGAGAACGCTTTCTTGGAGGTCATGGCGAACACGACCAGCATGCCGAGGCCTACGATCAGGCTGATTATGGCGATGTTACCGGGCTGCGTGGCGGATTTGCCGGCGACTGCGGCACTGATGGCCACACCGCTCTGATTCAGGGCAAGCACCAGACCGACGAGTGCGATAATGATCGCACCCAGCTGAATTGGATCGAGATGGGCTGCTTCGGTGGGCGCTTTCTGCTCGATACATTTGAGGCCGATGAACGCGGCGATAAGCACCAACGGAATTGCGATGACGAAAATCGCACGCCAAGGCAGCACGGTGGTCACGGCCCCGCCGACGGTTGGACCAATAGCGGGAGCGACGGTGATGACCAACGACCCCACTCCCATAAGCCGGCCGATTTTCGAGCGTGGTGATTGTTCAAGAATGATGTTGATCATCAACGGCGTGGCCACGCCCGAACCGATGCCCTGAATGATGCGGGCGACGATAAGCAGCGGGAAAGCCTGCGCGACGATCATGATCAGCGAGCCGATGACGGCCAGCACCACGGCCGCCAGGAAGATGGTCTTGAGCGTGAACCGACGTTTCAGGAAGGAGCTGATTGGCATAGTGGCGGCCACGGACAGCAGATAGATCGTGGTAATCCACTGCACGGTGGCGGTGTCAACATGGAATTCGCGCATCAGAGCGGGAAACAGCACGGTCATCACGGTCTCGGTCAAAATACCGATGAAGGCAAGCGAGCCGACGGCCACAATGGCACCGACGAGACGGGCGGGGATTTTCTCTGAGTTAATCGTAGACATGGACGCCGTGACGTTGGCACCGGTGTTGAGGCGATTGCTGCCGGCGCTGGATGATTGCCGGGGTTCGGACATGCGAAGGCTCCTCTACGTTCTCGATTACGCAAATGTGGAATGTAAGGTTTACCAACCGGCATATGTGTCTGCGTGCGCACCGCGAACAGGGCCTTTGACAAGGTTCGCGGGCACGCCCCATGTATAGCCACATCGCAGTCTAGGCTGAAAGGCGGACTCAGACGGCTGCCACCATAGCGCAACCCGTTCACCGTAACATAACCTGCAATCAGAAGACATCATGCGGCAACGTCCGGGCAGCATTGCCCGGGAGATTTCGCTGGAAGATATCTCGAGGAGGCAGCGCCAGGGAACGCACTACCAGCATGGCGTTCCCTGCCTCCCCTCAACCCGCGTCAGGCTTCGGCATCCCCACCATGCAGTATCGGGCGAATCTTGGCAAGACGCTGGCTGACTTCGTGTTCGTAGCCGCGATCGTTGGGATGGTAGTATTCGGTGCCACGCAGCTCTTCGGGCATGTATTCCTGTGGCGCCACGGCACCGGGCCAATCGTGCGCATACTTGTAGCCCTCGTGGTTGCCCCACTCTTTCATAAGCTTGGTGGGGGCGTTCCTTAAATACAGCGGAACAGCGCCGATCTTTCCGGCATCCACGTCCGCGAGCGCTTGGTTAATGGCGTTGTAGCTGGCGTTTGATTTGGGCGCGGTGGCCACGGCAATCGTGGCTTCGGCCAAAATGATGCGCGCCTCAGGCATGCCGACCAGCGCCACGGCCTGTGCCGCGGCCACGGTGACCTGCAATATCTGCGGGGCGGCCATACCGACTTCCTCGCTGGCGGCGATCATGATGCGCCGGGCGATAAAGCGCGGATCTTCACCTGCTTTGAGCATTCGAGCCAGATAATGGATGGCGGCATCCGGGTCGGAGCCCCGCATGGATTTGATGAATGCGGAGATCACGTCGTAATGGTCATCGCCGTCCTTGTCGTAGCGCACGGTGGCGGTGTCCATTACCGTAGCCACGATTTCGGGGGTGATGAGGGGTCGGCGTGCGCCTTTTTTGCGGGCTTCGTCGCCGGTGACCGCGCCGGCGGCGGCTTCCAGAATCGTGAGACTCTTGCGTGCGTCACCACCGGCCATGCGCACGATATCGGCGATGGCTTCGTCCGTGGCCTTGACCTCGCCTTTGAGACCGCGGTCATCAGTCAGCGCGCGCTGCACCAGTTCGGTGAGCTGATCAGGCTCCAATGACTCAAGCTTGACGACCACCGAACGGGAGAGCAACGGTTTGATGATGGAAAAGCTCGGGTTCTCGGTGGTGGCGCCGATAAAGGTCACGTCGCGGTTTTCGACGGCGGGAAGCAGCGCATCCTGCTGGGATTTGGAGAAGCGATGCACCTCGTCGATGAACAGTACGGTTTCCTGGCCGCGTGACACGAGCCGTTCGTGAGCGCGGGTGAGTACGTCGCGCACGTCTTTGACGCCGGATGTCACGGCGGAGAGTTCCTCAAACACGCGGCCGGATTGGCCGGCCACGATGGTGGCGAGCGTGGTTTTGCCGACGCCTGGAGGGCCGAACAGGATTACGGAGCTCGGCGCGGTGAGACTGCCTTTGCTGGCCGGATTGGCGAGGCGGCGCAGCGGCGAGCCCTGGCCCAACACCTGCGTTTGGCCAATCACCTCGTACAAAGTGCGTGGACGCATGCGCACCGCCAACGGCCGTGTCATCGACTCCGGCGCATCAGCCGCCCCAAACAAATCGTTCTCACTCATAACGTCCTATAGTACCCCAGTATTCGAACAGACGTTCGATCTACACCTTGGCTCCCCTCAGAGAGAGGAGCCAAGAAGGGAATCAGTTACTTACCTTGTAGTCGTGAAAGACTACTTCGCCGGTGTCTTGGGTGGCGTCGAGATCCACGATGCCTTCGATGGCCCAGTCGTGGTCGCCGTCGGAATCGTCGATGATCTGACGCACCTTCCACGTGTGCTCGTCGTTCTCGTGCTTATCGTCGAGCATGAACAGTTCGGGCGAACGCGCTTCGGCGCCGATGCCCACGTACTCATGCTCGTCGTAGTAGTCGTCAAGCACGTCCTCCCATTCGTGCACGCCGTAGCCCCAGTCCTTGTCGAGCGCGACGAGCTTGTCCGGCTGGTCGAGGTCCATGAGTTGCACGCGGCGGAACATGGCGTTTCGCACCAACACGATAAGTCCTCGGCGGTCTTCGACCACCGCGTTCTTCTTGCCCGGTGCCGCCAAGGAGGCCGCCGCCTCAGACTGGTCGGCGGAATCGCCGGCGTTCTCCCATTCATCCACCAGCGAGGAGTCGATGGAGCGCACGAGCACGCGCAGCCAGGAGATGATGTCTTCGAGTTGCTCGTCACGCTTTTCGGGCGGTACGGTACGCGCCAGCGTGCGGTAGGCGTCCGAGAGGTAGCGCAACAAGGTACCTTCGGAGCGGGCGATGTTGTATCGGGTGATGTATCCGGTGAAGTCGGAGGCGGTTTCCACCATGTCGCGCACCACGGATTTCGGCGATAGCCAGTAGTCGTTGGCCCACGGCACATCGTGGCGGTACTGGTCGAACGCGGCTTCGAGCATGTCTTCCAGCGGCTTCGGATACGTAATCTCCTGCAGCTTATCCATACGCTCGTCATAGTCGAGTCCGTCGGCCTTCATATCGGCCATCGCCTTGTCTCGGGCCTGACGTTCCTGGGCGCGCAGCACCTGCTTGGGATCTTCGAGCGTGGCCTCGGCCATGGAGATCACGTCCAGCGCATAGGTGTCGGACTCGGGGTCGAGCAGTTCGAGCGCGGCCAGCAGGAACGGGCTGAGCGGCTGGTCGAGTGCGAAGTCGTCCGGCATATCAAGGGTCATGTAGTAGTCCTTGCCGCCGTCCTTGCGATCCTCGGTTTCGATGACTTCGGTATCGAACAGGGTTTGGAAGATCTCGTCGGCCCGCTGGTGCAGGTGCTCCTTCTGGTCGGGGGTCTGCGCGGAATCGTCGATGAGATCGTCGATACGGGCACGGGCGTCACCGCCCTGCGCCACTTCATTGAGCACCATCGAATGCGTGATTTTCAGGTGCGGGACCAGGGTTTCCGGTTCGGCGTCGATGAGCTTGTCAAACGTGCTCTGGTTCCAGGTCACGAAACCTTCCGGCACCTTCTTGCGCTTGACCTTCTTGAGTTTCTTCGGGTCTCCCCCGGCCTTGGCGATGGCCTTCTGGTTTTCGATTTCATATTCGGGAGCCTCGGCAATCACCAGTCCCTCGGTATCGAATCCCATACGGCCGGCTCGTCCGGCGATCTGGTGGAATTCGCGGGCGCGCAGGCGGCGCATCTTGGTACCATCGAACTTGGTCAAGGCGGTCAGCACCACGGAGTGAATCGGCACATTGATGCCGACGCCCAGCGTATCGGTACCGCAAATCACCGGCAGCAGACCCTGCTGGGCGAGCTGTTCGACCAAGCGGCGGTAGCGTGGCAGCATGCCGGCGTGATGGATGCCGACACCGGTGCGCAGCAGTCGCTGCAGGATCTTGCCGAAGGCCGTGGTGAACTTGACGCCTTTGATGGCCTCGGCGATGGCTTGGCGCTGTTCCTTGCTGGATACGCCGGTGGAGGCGAGCGCCTGCGCGGTCTCCAGCGCGGCGTCCTGCGAGAAGTGGACCACGTAAATCGGGGTTTCGCCGTTGCGGAAGGCGAGTTCCACGGTTTTTTCCATCGGGTCGAGCGTGTATTCGTAGCTTAAGGGCACCGGTCGCGGCGCGTCGGCGATTACATCCACGTCCGGGGTGTCGTTCAGATCGGAGAGTTTGTCGGCGATGGCGTCCACATTGCCGAGCGTGGCGCTCATCAGCAGGAACTGGGTTTGCGGCAAGGTCAGCAGCGGCACCTGCCACGCCCAACCGCGCTCCGGGTCGCCGTAATAGTGGAATTCGTCCATGGCCACGAGGCCCACGTCGGCATGCGTGCCTTCGCGCAATGCCTGGTTGGCGAGGATTTCGGCGGTGCAGCAGATGATCGGCGCGTCCGCGTTGATGTGGCTGTCGCCGGTGATCATGCCGACGTTGTCGCGGCCGAACACTTCG
>JAIJEI010000114.1 GCA_022739095.1 Bifidobacterium sp. | reverse complement strand
TTTATCTTGGCCGAAAACATCCTACCCGGAAAGCGCTCTTCATCTACTCCCACAACGGCTCAACGACGAACCCACACCCACAAAAACAGCAATAGCGCCTCAAATCTCCACCGCCATGTCGCTGCTGGCTCTGCTCTTCGGCGTGGTACTCCTCGTTGCGCTCGACCTGATCTCCGACGCAATGCGCAAGTCAAGGGAAGGTGAGTAACCTGATGAACAGCAATTTGATTTTTACCCGTCGCCATGCCGGTGCCGATGCCGCGGCTTCTGTTTCGGCACCCGCTCCCACGTCCGCTGCCGCCGAGGACGCCTTCAAAAACGACCCCACCGCCACCCTGGAAGGCGTGCGCGGCAAGGACGTGACCAAGGCCGCCAAGGCCCTGCTCAAAGACAGCGCCAAGCGCGGCGGCGGCTCCATCCAGATGCGTGACGTCGTCAAGATCTACCCCGGCTCCACCGTGCACGCGCTCGACGACTTCAACCTGGACATCAAACCCGGCGAAATGGTCGTACTGCTCGGCGGCTCCGGTTGCGGCAAGTCCACCGCGCTGCGCTCGCTCGCCGGCCTCGAAGACATCCAGGGCGGCCGCATCATGGTCGGCGGCCAGAACGTCACCGGCGTGCCGGTCAACAAGCGCGAGATGGCCATGGTGTTCCAGGCATACTCGCTCTTCCCGCACATGACCGCCTTGGAGAACGTGGAATTCGGCCTCGAAGTGCGCGGCATGGGCAAGGCTGAACGCCGCAAGATCGCCATGGAACAGCTGGAGCTCGTGGGACTTGCCGATCAGGCCAAGAAGTACACGCAGCAGATGTCCGGCGGCCAGCAACAGCGCGTGGCCCTGGCCCGCGCTCTGGCCGTCAAGCCGCGCGTGCTCCTGCTCGACGAGCCGCTCTCCGCCCTCGACGCCAAGCTGCGCGTCCAGCTGCGCGACCAGATCCGCCGCATCCAGCTCACCACCAGCACCACCACCGTCTTCGTGACCCACGATCAGGAAGAGGCGCTGGCCGTGGCCGACCGCATCGGCGTGATGAACAAGGGCAAGATCGAGCAGATCGCCGCCCCGCAGGATTTGTATCAGCGCCCCGCCACCGAATACGTGGCCACGTTCATCGGACTCACCAACCGACTGCCCGGCGCATCCAATGGCGACGAGGCCGTGGTCTTCGGCCAGCGTGTACCGCTGCTCGCCGGCTCCGCCCAAGGCGATTCCGTGGCCGTGCTCGTGCGCCCGGAGAACCTGACGCTGGCCTTGGCCGGCAGCAGCGATTCGCACGTCGGCGAACGCGCCCGCGTGGAGGTCATTCACTTCCTTGGCTCTTTGGTTCGTGTGGACACGATCATCACCTCCGGCGAATACCAGCGCTGGAACAAGGGTGAACAGCTCAAGACCACCGTGCAGCTGCCCGCCAGCGAGCTGCCGGCCGGTCTGACGGTGGGCGATGACGTGATTGTCACCCCGCGTCCGGTCACCGCGCTCGCCTGCTGAATGGCGTTGCGATGATCGTGCGGTTCTGTTCTGTTTTGTGACTGTATGATCGTCGAACGGCTTATCGGCAATGATATGTGTGGGACGGCGGCGATTTTTGGGCGATTATCGCGTGCCGTCCCACGCCGGTGCGGGATGGCATGAACGTCAAACGATGTACATTCGTGTCGTCCCACAGAATGTATTGAGGAATCGTTGCAATGACGCTATTTCTCCGTGCAGCGTCATCAGTCATATACGGAGCGGCGTGGGCCGCCGCGAAAAAATCGGGCAAAATCGCGTGCCGTCCCACAGCAATCTTGCAGAGTAGATGATTTTTTCGGCATTGGGATTGATTGACGTAGATCATTCCTTGCCCATTGATGATTTTCCCCATTCCCAATGCAATCGAAACGCCGTGCCGTATTCTTGAAGAGTATTGCACGTGTGATCGGTCCGTTTGCGACCAGTAACTATGGGAGATCAGTATGAGCGAACCAATGCCGCCGGCGCAGCAGCCGCAACAATCTCCACGCGATTGGTGGTTCACGGCCCATCGCCGGTTTTCGACAATCGGCGTGGCACTCGCCATTATGATGGTGTTCTGGATCGGACTGAATATTCTGGCCACTGAAGCACTACGAACGCTGCTTGGCGCCGATGTGCCCGCTTGGGCTGTGTTGCTCGCCTCCTCCGGGCCGCTGTATGTGGTGGCCATGCCGCTGAGTATGTTGGCCTTCACTCGCGTACCGGTTATTCACACCCGGCAGTACCCCATGAAGGCGGGGGAGTTCATTCAGATTTTCGTCATGTGCATTCCAGTAATGTTTTTGGGCAATATGATTGGCAATATATTGTCTGCCGGAGCCACTGATGGTCAGGCCACCAATCGCATCAACGACGTGATTCTTGGCAGCGACTGGCGGGTGAACGCATTGTTCATAGGCCTGTTGGCACCGGTTTGCGAAGAATGGATTTTCCGCAAGGAGATTATCTCCCGCCTGCGCCGGTACGGAGAAAAGACCGCAATCATGTTCTCCGCATTGGCGTTCGCGCTATTCCATATGAACGTGTTCCAGTTCTTCTACGCCTTTGGCCTAGGACTGATGTTCGGATATGTATACACACGCACCTCCCGACTGCGGTATTCAGTGGCTATGCACATGCTGATCAACCTGAACGGGGCAGTACTCGCCCCATTGGTGATACAACAGATCGATCCCCGCATCCTCGACGGCACAATCAGCGAGGCTGAAATCATGCGTATGGCTGAAACCGGCAACATGGGCGGCATGGGCATCATGATGTTGTACGGCACAGTGATGTTGGGCCTCTGTATTGCCGGTATCGTGCTGCTTATCACCAAGCGCAAGAACTGGGAGTTCTATCTTGCGCCAGAGGAGTTGCCTGCGGGGCTTAAAATGCGCACCGCCTATGCCAATCCCGGCGTTATCGCGTACCTACTGCTGACTGTGATGCTTACCGGTTGGATGCTGTTCGCATGATTGTCATAGCCGGACCCAGAGAGGTGAGCCGGGAGATATCACAGATTGTCTGACGAGCCGCCATCTTCAACAAGGTATTCGGTGCCCGAGCCGGCGATGGCTCGCGCCGCCATATCTTTGATGGTGAAAGGCAGCACACCCTCGCGCGCGAACACAAGCACTTGGCCGGTCATGCCGTAAGGGGAGAAGCCGGTGAACTTGACCAGCGGTGGCTGGCCCTCCAGTGCCACGTCGGCGGTGGCTTTGGTTACGCGGTCGAGAATATCCTGACTGATGGCGGACGGGTCACCGGAGGCCTTGGCCGTGAATTCAAGCATGGCCAAGGCCTCGCTGGCCGGCGTGAGCTTGGTCAGGGCGGCGGTATTGAGTACCGAATTGGGGATGACCATCATGTCTCCGGAACGGGTGCGCACCACGGTCTGACGCCAGGTGATGTCGTGCACGGTACCTGTGACGCCTTGAATGGTCACCAGATCGCCGGGTTGGATTACGCGGCCCAGCATCAGGCCGAAGCCGCCGATGATATTGGCGATCGTGTCCTTCAGGCCCAGCGAGATCGCCACACCTCCAACACCAAGGGCGGTGATCAAGGTGGTCGGATTGATACCGAATACGGGCTGCAGTACCATCGCCGCACCGGTGACCCAGATGGTCACGCGCGTGAGATTCACGAAAATCGAGGCGCTGGGAATCTGAGAATTGTCCAGAATCTTGCGCAACACGCGGCTGATGGCGCGGTCGGCCACGAATACGACGGCCAATACAATGGCCAGCCAGATGAGTTTGCCAGCGTTCACCTGAAACCAGCGTGCGATGTCTTCTGCATATTCAGTCATACGCCTACTGTATCGGTCGTTCCTGGTGAAGTCGTGGAGACGGGGTGGCAGAAAGCGGAATCGACCTACGGCCGATTCCGCTACTCCTGGTGCTCGCGGCAGGTTTGGCCGAGGCCACGGGCCAGACGAATCGGATCGAGAATCTCGTCCAACTGCTCGGCGGGCAGGTCGGTGCGTTCGCCGGCCACCTCGCGTACGGTACGGCCGGTGTGCACGGCTTCGGCGGCGATGTCGGCCGCGTGCTCGTAGCCGATGTAATGGTTGAGCGCGGCGGAAATCGACGGTGAGGACTGGGCATATGAACGCCCCAGATCCGCGTTGATCTCGATGCCTTCCACGCAGTTGACGCGGAACGTCTCCATGGCGCGCGTCAGCAACGCCATACCGGTCAGCAGCTCATGCACCATCACCGGGTCGAAGGCGTTCAGCTGCAACTGCCCCTCGGCCACAGCCCAGTTCACAGTCACGTCCATGCCGAAGATCATGAAGCAGCACTGGTTGACGCACTCGGGAATCACCGGGTTCACCTTGGCGGGCATGATCGACGATCCGGCCTGGCGAGCCGGCACGTTGATGTCGTTGAAACCGCAGCGTGGCCCGGAATTGAGCAGTCGCAAATCGTCGGCGGCCTTCTTCAGGTGCACGGCGAGGCTTTTGATGGCAGCCGACGTGGCCACGTACGCGCCCATATCCGTCATGGCGGCCACCGGATCGGGCGCGGCGGTGACCGGCAAGCCGGTGATTTGCGCCAGATGCTTGATAGCGGACTTGCGGAATCGCAGATCCGCGCAAATGCCGGTGCCGATGGCGGTGGCGCCGAGGTTGAGCTGGGCCAGCAGCGGCACCACACGATCGAATGCGGCCAAATCGGACTTCAACAGCGTGGCAAACGCATGGAATTCCTGACCGTAGGTCATTGGTACGGCGTCCTGCAGCTGCGTGCGGCCAATCGTCACGTCGTTGATATGTTTGTCGGCCAGATCGTGGAAGGTCTTGGCGAGTTTCTTGGTGGACTCGGCGAGTGGCCCGATCGCGTCGATAAGTGCGAGTTTGCAGGCGGCCGGGTAGGTGTCGTTCGTGGACTGCGACTCGTTGACGTCGTCGTTCGGATGGATATACGTGTAATCGCCACGCTGGTGGCCGGCGATTTCCAGCGCACGGTTGGCGATTACCTCGTTCATGTTCATGTTCGACGAGGTGCCGGCACCGCCCTGCATCACATCGACCGGGAACTGATTGGCCAGTTTGCCGGCCTCGATTTCCAGGCAGGCGGCGCGAATGGCCTCGGCCTTGGCCGGGTCGATCAGGCCTAATTCCTCATTGGCGATGGCGCAGGCGCGCTTGACCGTGGCATAGGCGCGAATCAGCTCGGGATGTTGGCTATCGGTGATGCCGGAGACCGGGAAGTTGCCGATAGCGCGCTGGGTGTGAATGCCCCAGTAAACGTTCGCCGGCACCTCCATGGTGCCGATGCAGTCATGTTCCAGACGGGTCTTGTTCGATGTTTCGCTCATGCTTCCATCTTCCTGTGCGTGGGCTGGAAACGCCAGCATGAGAGGCCGATTGTGTCTTGTGAGAAACCTCACGCAGGGTTCATTCGGCGGAAACAATCCAGACTCGCTGGTTTTCGGTCAAGCGGTGTACCCGGGGAATCCTGCGGGACCGTTCGACGGTGAGATGGGGGATGGTGCGGCATGCGTGGCGGCGGCCGGCATGTCGGGGACGGCCGAATCCTGCGCATTGTGCACGAAGATGCGATTCCAGTAATTGAGCATGTCTTTTTGGCTCATGGCCAGGTATATACCCATGGCCAGCACGGCCACATCTTCCTTAAGCAGGTCTTTGATTGCGATGGTGTCGCTCAATTCGGGCCAACGATGCAGCACGGCGAGCATGCCGCCCACGGTGAACTCGACCATGAGATCGGTTTTCAGATCAAGGTTCTTGGGGTCACGTTGCAATGTGCTGAGCATTTGCAGACGGCAGAAGCCGCGCAGCGATTCGGTCAGTTCAAGCGTGCTGTGCGGGCCGGCCAACAGGGCCAGGCGGTCGAGGCGCTGCCGCTGCTCCGGGTCGGAGAGCGTGGCGGTGACGCGGTCTCGCCACTGTTCTCCGGGATTGCCGTTCGGGTCGGGGGTGCGGTCGATCGGAATCGATTCGACCTGATGCAGGATGGCTGAATCGGCCAATTCGGGCAGACTGGAGAAGTGATAGTAGAACGAATTACGGTTCACGCCAGCCTCACGCACCACGTCGGTAACGGTGATCTTGCGATAGTCGCGGTCGGCAAGCAATTCCCAGAAAGCGTTCTCAAGGCGTTCTTTGGCGGGCAGCACCTCGGAATCATGGCGTGGGCGTGGCATCTCTTCCTCCTGATGCACCAGCGCGATATGGTCACGCTGTCTAATAACTTATTGGGCAGTATAACTATTATTTGTGGACATGTCTATGAGCTAATCGGTGATTTCAGTTGTGTCCTCAGCTGAGGGCGAAGCTGCGGTATCGGTATTGGCATCGGCGTTGGCCGGGGCCGCGCTATCCGCTCCTGCCGCAGTTCCTGCTGGGGTCTCGGCTGTTGCCTTGGCGGTCGCAGAACTTGATGCGGAAGCCGGGGCGGGTGTCGGCCTGCGTTTGGCTGTGGACGCCTTGAACAGTATCGCCAGGGCCTCAACCAAATGACGCCGGTCTGCGGGGGTCAGCCCTATGTACGCGCCGAGCATCGCCGGAATCGAAACGGGGAAGTTGCTCATCACCTCGCTGAAACTGGTGGCGCCATTGGCGTGTAGCACGGTGAACAGCGAGTCCACCGCACGCTCGCGCTGTTCGGGCGTAAGCGTGGCGATCCAATGGTTCAGCTCCTCGTTAAACAACTGCGAGCTGGAACTCAAATCCGGCTCGGTGATGAACTGGTCGCC
>JAIJEI010000113.1 GCA_022739095.1 Bifidobacterium sp. | reverse complement strand
GCGCCATAGCCCTTGTCCGCGCAGATCGCCACGGCGGCCGCCACGTAGGTGAAGGAGATGCCGGTGACCATCGGCAGACGCGAGCCGATGAGCCACGCGCCATACAGTTGCAGACAGGTACCGAGACCTGCCACCAGCAGACCGGCCTGAATGATTGTGGCCGACTGGGCCGGCGTCATCTTCGCGGCGGATACGACGATGAAGATCGGGGCAAGGTTGGCCACGAACATGGCCATCACATGCTGCAGGCCGAATGGAATGCCCTTCCAGAAGGATACGGGCGCGTCCAGCGAGGACAATGCCTCAAATGATATGGAATTCTTGGTTTTCTTCTCTGACATGATTCTCTTTTCTCTGTTCCCTTTTTGTTTGCTCCCGCTGGCGGGAGCAAACAATGTGCTCAGTGTCTAAACGTGATTTCGCCGGTTCCGGGATCCATGGATTCGACAATGGCCAACGAATCCACATCGTAGCCTTTGGCGCGCAGCGCGTCGCCGCCGCCTTGGAAACCCTTCTCCACGGCGATACCAATGCCCTCGACCGTGGCGCCGGCCGTCTCGCACAGATCGATCAGACCGCGCAACGCCTTGCCGTTGGCCAAAAAATCGTCAATAAGCAGCACATGGTCGCCGGCGTTCAGATACTTCTTGGCCACGATCACCGGGAACTCCTTCTGCTTGGTGAAGGAGTAGACCGTGGTGGTGTACTGGTCGCCATCAAGGTTGATGGACTGCGCCTTCTTAGCGAACACCACCGGCACATTGCCGAAATGCTGGGCCGCCACGCACGCAATGCCGATACCGGACGCCTCGATGGTCAGAATCTTGGTGATGTGCTTGCCGGCGAAATGAGCGGCCCATGCCGAACCCATGCGGTCGAACAGACGCACGTCGCACTGGTGGTTCAGAAACGCGTCCACCTTGAGCACATCACCCGCCTTCACCGTTCCCTCGCTTTGGATTCGCTCCTCAAGTTCCTGCATTAGACCTCCCATTGCTATATGTCAGTGAATGATATGGATACTCGTAAGTGTACGTTGTCCTACGCTGACTCGTGCATGTGGTAAACATGAATGTCGCGATTCAAAGGGAGGCAACAGTGTACGACGAGCCGGAAGTCATCGCACGCAACGCACAGGAACTCGTGGGCGACCTGAACCCGCAGCAGGCGGAAGCCGTGCAATACCGCGGTCAGGCGCTGCTGATCGGAGCCGGCGCAGGCTCCGGCAAAACCCGCGTGCTGACCCGCCGCATCGCTTGGATCTTGAGCCAGTTCGGCGCATGGCCGAGCCAGATTCTGGCCATCACCTTCACCAACAAGGCCGCCGCCGAGATGCGCGAACGACTCGGCTCGCTGATCGGCCCGGTGGCCCAGCGCATGTGGGTCTCCACCTTCCACTCCGCCTGCGTGCGCATTCTGAGGCGCGACGGCAAGTCCATCGGTCTGAAGTCCGGCTTCTCCATCTACGATTCCGCTGACTCCGAGCGACTCGTCAAAATCATCGCCATCGAATTCAACCTCGACATCAAGCGCTACACCCCACGCTCGATTCTCGGCCACATCTCCGACCTCAAGAACAACCTGACCGGTTGGAAGGAAAACCTCGCCGTCCACGCGCCCGACTTCACGCCCGGCCAGCGCGGCTACCAGTTTGGCACGGTAGGCGACCTCGAAGCCATCTACGCGGTGATCTACGCCGAATACGAGCATCGCCTGGCCCTGGCCAACGCCGTCGACTTCGACGATCTGATCGGCCGTACGGTCGAGTTGCTGCGCACCGACCCGGCCGTCGCCGAGTACTATCATCACCGCTTCCGTTACATTCTGGTCGACGAGTATCAGGACACCAACCACGCCCAGTACGTACTTGTGCGCGAGCTGGCCGGTGTGGACACGGGGGAGAAGGCCATCCCGGGCGCGCCGAATGCCGGCAAGTCCGGCCCCGCCTGGATTACCGTGGTGGGCGATTCCGACCAGTCCATCTACGCGTTCCGTGGCGCCGACATCCGCAACATTCAGGACTTCGAGCAGGACTTCCCGAACGCCAAGACCATCATGCTCGAACAGAACTATCGTTCGACGCAGACCATTCTGGACGCGGCCAACGCGGTGATCAGCAACAACGAGGGCCGCAAGCCCAAGAAACTGTGGACCGCTCTCGGCAAGGGCGAGCCGATCGTCGGCTACGCGGCAGACAACGCCCAGCAGGAGGCCCGGTGGGTAGCCACCGAAATCGCGCGTCTGCACGCCGAAGAGGGCATCGCCTACTCCGACATGGCGATTATGTACCGCGCCAACGCCCAATCCCGCTCGCTCGAAGAGGCGCTGATCAACACGAATCAGCCGTATCAGCTCGTCGGCGGCACCAAGTTCTACGAACGTCGCGAAATCAAGGACGCGCTGGCCTATTTGCAGGCGCTCGTCAATCCGGACGACGATGTGAATCTACGCCGTATTCTCAACGTGCCCAAGCGTGGGCTTGGCGACCGCGCCGAAGGCGTGCTGCTCGCCTACGCGCGCGAGCATGGCACCAGCTTCTTCTACGCACTCATGCACTTGGATGAGATCGAGGTGCCGACACGCACCGCCACCTCGCTACGAGCATTCCGCGATCTGATGGGCGCGCTCTCGCAGTTCACGCGCGCGCACGACTCCAAGCCCAGCGAGATCGTGGCCGAAGTATTGGAGAAGTCGGGCTTGAGGTCCGAACTTGAGAAATCCGTGGACCCGCAGGACGCCTCCCGCTTGGAGAACCTCTCCCAGCTGCAGTCCACCGCCGCCGAATTCGAACAGAACACGCCCGATGCCACGCTGTCCGCATTCCTGGAGACCACCGCGCTTGTGGCCGACTCCGACCAACTACCCGGCGAGGCGGAGGACTCCGGCAAGGTGACGCTCATGACCTTGCACACCGCCAAGGGCCTCGAATACCCGGTGGTGTTCCTGACCGGCATGGAACAGGGCACTTTCCCGAATTCGCGTTCGATGGAAGACACCACTGAACTGCAGGAGGAACGCCGACTCGCCTATGTGGGCATCACGCGTGCCAAGCAACGGCTGTATGTCACGCGCGCCGCCGTCCGCTCCCAGTGGGGCCAGGCCGCCGACATGATGCCCAGCCAATTCCTCGACGAGATTCCGGATTCGCTGATTGATTGGAAACGCCGTGAAGCCGGTGTGGAGCGTATGCGCGCCAGCTGGGAAACCGATGGATTCGCCGACGATTTGGGCGGCTGGGATGATGACGATTTCGGCGGTGCCACGTTTGGCGGGTCGTCGACGTTCGGCTCCTGTGGTTCGTCCGGTTCGGGTTCGTCCTATGGGTCGCGGTCGCGGTATGGGTCGTCGTATGGCTCGGGTTCCGGCTCCTCGTATGGTTCCCGTTCATCGTCGTATGGTTCCCGCTCCGGCTCGTCCTCCTATGGTTCCCGCTCCCGTTCGGGTTCGTCCTATGGTTCTTCAGGCTCCGGTTCGGGGTCGTCTTACGGGTCGCGTTCCCGTTCCGGTTCTTCGTCCGGTTCATATGGTGGCACCCGTGGCGGCAAAGTCACCACGCGCCGTACCACGCCGAAATCCGGTTCGACCGGCTCTGCCGTGCCCAGCTCGAAGCTCACCAAGGACAATGGCCTGAATATCGCCGACTTCGCCGTGGGCGACATGATCAGCCACGACCAGTACGGTCTCGGCAAGGTCACCGACGCGCAAGACAAGGGCCGCAATTCGGTAATCACCGTGGACTTCGGTTCCGCCGGCGTCAAACGCCTCATGCTCCGCGTAGCGCCTATTGAGAAGTTGTAGATAAATTGGCCCCTCTGACGAGGGGTCGTTATATACCAAATCAATTCACAAAAAACAAGACTTGTGTTCTTCATCACTATCTGGGCATAATGCGGAGGTTGCGCCTACGAGCCCTGGAAACAGGGAAGAGGAAAAGTGGTTATGAAGAACAAGCTGTTTGCATCCGTGCCCAATATTCTGTTCGGCGCGCTGATCACCATCGCGCCCCAGACCTTTGCGCACGCCTGCACCGGCCATGACATGCCGGGTGCCTGCCACTACTCGCAGCAGGCGGCCACCGGCATCGGCGTCGTCATCCTCGTGTTTGGCGTCGTGGCTTTGTTCGTCGCCCCGCAGATTCGCATCGGCCTCAATTACGACCCGGACACTGACTTCGTCATCGAACCATGGGTCGCCTCCCAGTTCGAAGGCCCCCTTGAAGACGGTCAGATGATCGCCGGCGCAAACGTCAACGTGTCCACCGACGGCACCATCGAACTGTATGGCCGTTCATGGCCGGTCGTCGCCCAGCTCGCCGACACCGGCACCAGCCTCGACAACTCGGTGTTCATCAACCAAAACACCGTGCCTGATATGGTCGCCGCCTCGGCCAAGAGAGCACCGACATCGTAATGCGTCTGCTCAGAGACCAGGCCAACAGCGGCACGGCGATTCTCATGGTCACCCATGATCCCGATGCACTCGAATACGCAGACCGGGTGTATCGCATGGACGCCGGAGTGCTGTCCATATCCTCGGTGTAATATGGACCACTGGTGTCTGCCAACAGGTAGATACCGTCTGGAGTCATAGCCCATCAGCGGGTCGGCGGTAGGTAATCGCAAGAAAGCCAACCCGTTCGTGTTCATTCACGACGAAGCGCTGGGGAGGCCCGGCTCAGCGCCTGCCAGGCACATGCAAGGCAAGCGTTCCGTTCAGATAACGACAGAAGGATTAATCCAATGACGAACGTTCAGCGTTCTCGCCGTCAGGTGCGTCTGTCTCGCGCCCTCGGCATCGCACTGACCCCCAAGGCTCAGCGCATCTTCGAAAAGCGTCCGTACGCTCCTGGCGAGCACGGCCGTGACCGCCGCCGCACCGAGTCCGATTACGCGGTGCGTATGCGCGAAAAGCAGCGTCTGCGCGCTCAGTACGGCATCTCCGAGAAGCAGCTTCGCGCCGCTTACGAGAAGGCCACCCGTACTGCCGGCCAGACCGGTAACGCCATGCTGACCGACCTCGAGACCCGTCTCGACAACCTGGTGCTGCGTGCCGGCTTCGCCCGTACCACCGCCCAGGCCCGTCAGTTCGTGGTGCACCGTCACATCCTCGTTGACGGCAACATCGTGGACCGCCCGTCCTACCGCGTCAAGCCCGGCCAGACCATTCAGGTGAAGGCCAAGAGCCAGACCATGGTTCCGTTCCAGATCGCCGCCGAAGGCGTGCACCGTGACGTGCTGCCTGCGGTCCCCGGCTACCTCGACGTGAACCTGCCGTCCCTGAAGGCCACTGTGACCCGTAAGCCGGAGGTCGAAGAGATCCCGGTGCAGGTCAACATCCAGTACGTGGTCGAATTCTACGCCCGCTGATCCGGGCCCTCTGGTCAACAAATCCAGGACATACCGCTCGAACCCCGCGCTTCTTTCGAGAAGCCGCGGGGTTCCTGCGTTGTAGGGCGATTACTGGCCGCACACCGCCTGACGAATCATCGTCGCGTACGCATAGGCACCGGTCAGGTCGATGAGCCGTTGCACTTCCTGCTCATTCGAAATCACGCCGTTCGTGCCGAGGCCAAACACCACCACACTGCCACTGTGGCCGGCAGCGGTGTCCTGCTGATACACATCCACCGCCTGCGGCATCTGACGGTTTGGCAGGCCATCGATAAAAGAGTTCGGGAACCCGGATTACGCATATCTCAGGTAGTGACCTATGCCGTTATGACTTATGACTTCCGGCAACCCGCACCGAAACCGCCGGAATGGTGACATAATCAGAACCATGATTCTTCATCTGCATTTGGTCCGTCACGGACAGACCTATTTCAACCGATACAACCGTCTGCAGGGATGGTCGAATTCGCCGCTGACCGAGTCGGGTGTCGCCGATGCCGTCAAGGCCGGTGAGCGGCTGAAAGGATTGACGTTCGCCGCCGCCTACTGTTCGGATACCACGCGTGCCCAGCAGACGGCCGAGAAAATTCTCGACATCAACGAAGCCGCAGGTAATCCGCGCCCCGCACTCGTGATGGACATGCACTTCCGCGAGCAGTTCTACGGCTACTACGAGGGACTTGACATGGCCATGGCCTGGTACGCCGCAGGAGCGCCCCACGGCGTCAAAACCTACAACCAAATCGTCGAGAAGTTCGGGTTGGAGGCCTCGCGCGATTTTCTCAAGGAAGCCGATCCCTTCCACGATGCGGAATCCGATGAGGAATATTGGACGCGCGTCGAAGGCGCGTTCCGTCTTATCGCCGACAACCCGAATCTCAAGGACGGCGACGATGTGTTGCAGATTTCGCATGGCAACACACTGCTCAGCCTCGGCCACCGGTTCGGCGGTCCTGACCTCGATCTGAACGAACGCCCGGCCAATGGTTCGGTAACCGTGCTCGACTTCGACACCGACAAGCCGTTCGGCGAAGCCGTGACCATTGTTTCGTACGGCAAGTAGCAAATAGCAAGCAATACATATCGAATAGCACGTACGGTCCACGGCGGCACGCCGCAAAAGAAAGCGTCAGCAGGACAGCCTTTCGCCTATAGCCGCATACATCCACGCGCACGGTTTTCGCCCTGCGCGTGCAATGGTATGCCAAGAAATAGGGAAGGAGTGCTACCCTTAAGCGAGTAAGTGTGACCGCAAGGAGGAAACAATGGGAGTCGGAGAGATCGCTGGCCTGATCGCGGCCATCGCGTTCGCAGTATTGGCCGGTTTCATGATCTATCCGCTGATCAGGCTGGGCAAGATGTTTGATCA
>JAIJEI010000112.1 GCA_022739095.1 Bifidobacterium sp. | reverse complement strand
GTTGCGTTCGGCCATGCGCCGCACCGACTTGGCGCCGCGCACCGGCATGATGCCCGCTTCGATCGGCACGGTGATGCCGGCGGCGCGAGCCTTGTCCAGAAAGCGGTAGAAGTCCTCATTGTCGTAGAAGAGCTGGGAGATCAGGTGAGTGACGCCGGCATCGACCTTGACCTTGAGGTTTTCGATGTCCTGGTCCAGCGAGTCAGCTTGGTAGTGGCCTTCCGGGTAGCAGGCGCCGAACACTTTGAAGTCCGGCTTCACGGAGCGGATGTATGACACGAGGTCGCTGGCGTGGTTGAACTCGCCTACCAGCTGCTCGCCGTCGATGTAGTCGCCGCGCAATGCGAGCACGGCGCTCACGCCGGCCTCCTCGAACATGTCGAGAGCTTCGTCGATCTTGGCCTTGTCGGAGTAGAGTGCGGTCAGGTGGGCGACTGCGGGGATGCCGTATTCCTTGCTGATCGTGTGGGCGATGCGCGCGGTGGCGGTGCGGTCGGAGTGGGTGCCGTGGCCGTAGGTCACGGAGATGAAGTCGGGGTTCAGCCCCTCCAGACCGTCAAGGGTGTCATAGATGGTGTCCACGGGAGCGTTGCGCTTCGGGGGGAAGACCTCAAGGGTGAACATCGGGGAATGCATGCTGATTTCCTTACATAAACCCGAGCTCCCTCATTCAGAGGGAGCTCGGTGATTTCCGCTACTTGTCGAGCTTGGCGCGCACGGCCTTGGCGGCAGCGACCAGATATTCAAGACTCGGCCAGGTCTCGGCGTTACCTCGGGTCTTCAGACCGCAGTCGGGGTTGATCCACACCTTCCTGACGTCTATCTTGTCAAGGATCTCGTAGATACGCTCCTCGATCTCCTTCTCGGAAGGAATACGCGGGGAGTGGATGTCGTAGACGCCCGGGCCGGCCTCGGTCTCGAAGTGCGCGTCGTGGATGGCGTCGAGCACCACCAGATCGCCACGGGAGGCTTCGAAGGAGATCACGTCGGCATCCATCGCGTCGATGTCGCGGATGATGTCGTTGAACTCGGAGTAGCACATGTGGGTGTGGATCTGGGTGGTCGGCTTGACGGCGGAGTGCACCAGACGGAAGGCCGGAACGGCCCAGTCGAGGTACTTGACGTGCCAGTCGGACTTGCGCAGCGGCAGCTTCTCACGCAGGGCGGCCTCGTCGATCTGGATGACCTTGATGCCGGCGGCCTCCAAGTCGAGGACTTCGTCGCGGATGGCGAGGGCAAGCTGCTTGGTCTGCTCCTCGTGGGTGATGTCCTCGCGCGGCCAGGACCAGTTGAGGATGGTCACCGGGCCGGTGAGCATGCCCTTCATCACATGGTCGGTCTTGGACTGGGCGTACGCGGACCATTCCACGGTGATCGGGTTGGCGCGGGACACGTCGCCCCAGACGATCGGGGGCTTGACGCAACGGGTGCCGTAGGACTGGACCCAGGCGTTCTTGGTGAACAGGAAGCCGTTGAGGTTCTGGCCGAAGTATTCGACCATGTCGTTGCGCTCGAACTCGCCGTGGACCAGCACGTCGAGGCCGATCTCCTCCTGCTTCTTGATGACGGCGTCAATCTGGGCCTTGATGAACTCGTCGTAGGCTTCCTTGGTGACCTCACCCTTGCGCAGCTTGGCGCGCTCGGCACGAATCTCCTTGGTCTGGGGGAAGGAGCCGATGGTGGTGGTCGGCAGCAGCGGCAGGCCGAGGGCCTCGCGCTGCAGGGCCTGTCGCTCCTCGCGGGCGGGCTGGCGCACGTAGTCGGCGTCGGACAGCTTGCTGATGCGCTCGGCGACGGCCGGGTCGGCGGCCACGCGGGTGCCGTCGAACAGGGCCTGATTGGCGGCGAGGGCGGCGGAGGCTTTCTTCTCGCCTTCGGTGGCGTCGGCCAGAGCGGCGACTTCCTTGAGTTCGGTCAGCTTCTCCACGGCGAAGGCGAAGTGCTTGAGGTCTTCGGCCGGGATGCCGGTCTCGCCTTCGGTGCTGAACGGCACGTGCAGCAGGGAGGATGCGGTGGAGACGGCCACGTTGGCGGTGACCTGCTTCAGGGCGTCGACCAGGCCGAGGGAGGTGGCGTAGTTGTTGCGCCAGATGTTGCGGCCGTTGATCACGCCGGCGAAGATGGTGGTGTTGGAGGCCACACCGTACTTGGCGACGGCTTCGAGGTTCTCCTCGCGGCCTTCGTTGAGGTCCAGGCCGATGCCGTCGAAGCCGAGCAGGTTGACGGTCTCGTACACGTCGGCGATGTGGCCAAAGTAGGTGTTGAGCAGCACCTTGACGTTGCCCTTGGCGGACAGGATCTTGGTGTACAGGGTCTTGAAGAGTTCAACGTCGCCCGGCTCCTTGTCGAGCACGAGGTACGGCTCGTCGAGCTGCACCCATGCGGCGCCGAGCTCGTTGAACTTGGCGAGCACTTCGGCGTAGACGGCGGCCACGGCGTTGACCAGACCCTTGTCGAGCTCGAGTTCGGTGGCTTCCGGGGTGCGGGCAAGCTTCAGGAACGTGTACGGGCCGATGAACACGGGCTTGGTGTCGATGCCCAGCGCCTTGGCCTCGTTGAACTCGTCGAACGGCTTGGTGGAGTTGAGCTTGATTTCCGCGGCCGACTCGACTTCGGGCACCAGGTAGTGGTAGTTGGTGGTGAACCACTTCTTCATCGGCAGGGCGGTCACGTCGCCCTTGTCGCCCTGGTAGCCGCGGGCCATGGCGAAGAGCGTGTCCTCCTGGTTATCGAAGGCGAGACGCTGGTAACGCTTCGGAATCACGTTGAGGAGGATGGCGGTGTCCAGCATCTGATCGTAGTAGCTGAAGTCGTTGCTGGGGATGAGGTCGATGCCGGCGGCCTGCTGCAGCCTCCAATGCTTGGCGCGCAGTTCGGCGGCGGTGGCCTTAACGGCGGCGAGGTCGTTGGCACCCTTCCAGTAGCCTTCGATGATCTTCTTCAGTTCGCGGTTCTGCCCGATGCGGGGGAAGCCGGAGACGGAAGTCAGAGTGGACATGAATCCTCCAATATATGCGTTCGTAACCCGACTTAGGCTAGCAAAACATCCGGATTCCAGCCCTTATAAATGGCCGCAGAGTGTCGTTATAGATGGAATTTATATCCGCTTTAGTCGAAGTCTTTCACATTGATGACCGCGAGCAGTTCGCCGCTGTGCACCTGCCACTCGTCGAACGGTTTGTCCGATCCCATGATCATGATGGATGCGGGCGAAAGTCCCAAATTCAGCAGGTCGAGTCGTTCGGCGTCGGAGTCGGCGGAGGCGAGCCACTGGGCGCTAATCGACATGGTCGGCTCATGGCCAACGATCATGAACACGCGGTTCTTGGCCTTGACGTGGGCAAGCTCGTCGAACACCGCCTGCACTCCCCCGTCATACAGGCTGATGCGGTAGTCAACGATCGGCTTGTCGCCAAAGGTCTTGAGCATGCGGTCCAACGTCTGGCGCGTGCGGGTGGCGGACGAGCAGGAGATCTGGTCGGGCACCAGCCCCAGCGACTCGATACCCTTGCCCACGGCCTTCGCCTGTTTCAGACCTTTGTCGGTGAGCTCGCGTTCCGAGTCACCCTTGTCGCCGAACGGCTCGGCCTTGGCGTGCCTCATGATGATGAGGATATGGTCGTATTTCTTCGCTGCTTTGGCGACTTTGCTCAGCTTGATTCCCATCCGTGGCTCCCTTCACGAACCGTCTGCCCGGTGTGGCGGTGTGGTATTGCTTCCAGTATAAAGGTGTGTGAGCGTTCACAAACTCATCGTCTGGCGGTTATTCGTGCGTGTTGCCGAGTTCCCCCACCTGACGGTCGAGGTCGCGCAGCACCTTACGTAGTTTGTGGTCGGAGATGTCGCGCAGTTCCAGTTCCTCGATCTGCGCCTCACGCTGTTCGTCGGTGAGCGAGTCGATGTCGGTCTGCGTGTCCTTGGTCACGCGATCGCGCTTTCTGAGCGCCTCGAATCCGGAGGCCATGGCGCGCGAGATAACGAGGAAACCGGTATGGCCGATCATCTGGTGGTCGGGGCGTACGGCGAGGCCTTGGGCCTTCCATGTGCGTTCGAACGATTCCTGGATCTGCGGCTCGGTCCAGCAACCGGCCGCGCGCAGGGCTTCGGCCAGTCGACTCATCTGCGTGGTGGTAGTTACGTAACTGACCAGCACGCCGCCGGGAGCAATCACACGGTATGCCTGCTCGAGTCTGTTCCACGGGTCGAGCATGTCGAGCATGATGCGGTCGAACCAGTGTTCGGGCAGTTCGGCGGACACGGAGTCGAAGTCGCCGGTTTTGAGATCCCACCAGCTGGGGGCTTCACCGTAATACAGCGTGGCGTTGGCCTGAGCCACTTTGGCGAATTCGGGGCGCAGCTCGATCGTGGTCAGATGGCCACGATCGCCCACGGCGTCCAGCAGGTTCACGCTCATCGCGCCCGAGCCGGCACCGGACTCAAGCACGCGCATGCCGGAGCGGATGTCGCCGAGCTGGATGACCTGGGCGATATCCTTCGGGTACATGATCTGCGCGCCGCGCGGCATCGAGAGCACGTAATCGGCTAGGCGCGGGCGCATCACCGCATACTCCCAGCCGCCGATGGCGCGCGACGACTTCCACGGCTTGTTCTTGTCTTTCTCGGGGTAGACCTGATTGACCTGTGCCTCGCGTTTGGCGTGCACGGTGAGGATCACGGTGCCTTCGGTCTTGCCGATCACATCGTCATGCAGAATCAAGCCATGCTCGGTCTGCGTGGAGCCACCGGCCACAAGCTGATCGGTGATCTTCTTGCCCTTGCGGTCGGTGAACTGCACCTTCTCGCCTGCGGTGAGAGGCCCGCGCCTCGGCTCCATAACTTGCTCCTTGCGTGCTCGGTGGGTCAATCGCTACAAGTCTAATGCATGTAAGCTCGTTAGTGAGGTGATGACGATGCGAATGCAGATGACAAGCCAGATCGATGCCGGCGGCAATGACCCCATTTTCCTGATGTTCCACGGTTACGGCAACGACGAAAGCGAGATGGTGCGGATTCTCGACGCCGTATATGTGTCGACGCGAGCCGATGCGGCCCCGGCCGCAATTGCCGCCGTACCCAGCTATATCTCGTTCCGCGCCACCAACGCGAGGCCCTATATGGGCGGCAATTACTGGTATCCCGACGGCTGCGGCGCGGACGAGCGCCAACGCGAATGCGCGGCGGTCGGGGATGCGGTGGCTTCACTGCTGGATGCCTCGGCATTCGCCCATCGCAGGAAGATATTGATCGGTTTCTCTCAAGGCGGTTATCTGTCGTATCGTCTGGTCAAGGCGCATCCGACGTTGTTCGATGCCGCGATCCTGCTCAGTCCTTCGTTCATGGGCGAGGAACAGGCGGCGCTTGACTCCCCTACCCGATTCTTCCTAGCGTATGGCGCGCAGGACTGCACGATTCCGCTGCCCGACCAGCAAACGGCCCATCAGGTCCTTGAACGGGCCGGGCATCTGACCTATCGCGAGTATTCCGGCATGGCCCATGCCATCTGTGATGAGGAAATCGCCGATATCCGGGATTTTCTGCGCACAATATGATGTCGGCATAGCCCGATATTGGATATCTCCGTTCGAAGGGGTACATTCGGCCTCTTGCGGAATGCCATCTCCGTTCAAAGGGGTACCGAGCCAAGTGGAAGCAGCTCAGAGACGGTGGAATGGCGTTGGTGTCTGACCGATTATACTCATGGTTTCGCGAACAAAGTACCTCTTTGAAGACAGTTACCATTCTGCAAAGCGCCGAATGTACCCCTCTGAACCGAGTTACCGGCGTTTTAATCTGCAACACACGTTTCGAGGGGCTGATTTGAACCGTTCCGGAGGTCTACTTCCGTTTCAAGGGGCTGGTCATCCTCCGGACGAAGCATAATAACAGCCTCATGCCCACGTCATTCCGCCGTTTTTGCCCTCCATCTACTTGGGCATCAGCCCCTTGAAACGGAGATAGACCTCCGGAAAGCACGCAATCAGCCCCTTGAAGCTGGAGTAGCCCATTGGTTGCACCCATCCCGAGCCCATTCATCTCAAAACAGCCCCGCAACAGGGTCAATTCCCCTGCCGACTGATGCCGCCCTTATGTCCGGTGGCTTTGAATGGTGTGGCGCGAGATACGGTATTCGCCGCTGCCTGTCGGGACTGGCCCTTAGCCGCAACGATTTTGGATTCGAGGATTTTCCCTGTTCCCGTCTTATCGCTGGAGCCGTGTTGACTGCCCTCTCCGACATTGATGCCTTTGGCACGCAGGGCACGCGCCCACCGCTCATCCATCGTGTTCCTCACACATCCCATTCCGGCTTCCATGTGTATTGCATGTCGTAGGCGCTCGCCCAGAACATGTATTCGTTCTGCACGCCGGTCACGAAGATGTCCACGAGTTCGGCCTTGCGCTCTTCACTGAGGTTCTCAGTCAGTTGTTCAATGTGCTCAATCAGCCATGCGGAGCTGCTCCAGAATTCCTCTGTCTTATACATGTCGACCCAGCTCTTGTACGGGTTGGCATCGAGGGTGTCCTCGAACTCAGCGGCAAGACACTGCCCGTAGTCGGCGTACACCCATGCGCAGGGCAGCACGGCCACGAGAACATCGACTAAAGGATTGCCATATGCGATCGAAAGGATGTTCGACGTGTAGGCGCGGGCGAACGCGGACTGGCGAACCGAGTTCATCTCCTGCTCGCTGATGCCGTAGCTCGCCATGTATTTACGATGCATGGCGGATTCCACATTGAAGATGCCGTTCTGCACATCCGCCATGAACCGCATGAC
>JAIJEI010000111.1 GCA_022739095.1 Bifidobacterium sp. | reverse complement strand
TACCGGTTTGCTGGTGTCGCAGGCGTTTGCCGATCGAGAGACAACGCCGGATGATGTGTACCGGGATATTCTGTTCGATAAACTCTCGCTCAACGAAGGAATGCTGGTGGAGAATGCGGTCGCTCAGCAATTCCGGGCGAATGGACGCAAGCTGTATTTCTTCTCGCGCTCGGATAGGGCGGATGCCTCGAAAACCATGGAGATAGACTTCCTCATCGTTCGGGAATACGATAATGCCGCGATGAAGCCTCGCATCAGCCCTATCGAAGTGAAATCCACGAAACGATACGGTGTGTCTTCGCTCGACAAATTCCGCAAAAGGTATGCCCAACGATTGGGCAAGGAATACGTTCTGCATCCCCGCCAACTCGAAGTGGATGGAGAACGCATCAAGCTGCCGTTGTATATGGCCCACTGTCTGTGATTTGTGCTGATTGATGCATGTTTGGGCTGCAAGGTTCAGGCAGTCGAAGAGTGTCCGTTCCGCATAGGACATCCGTGAATATGGCTGGACTCACACTGGCTCGACTGCAGGGAAAGGAGTTGGCATGGGATATTCCATCGGTCAGGTGTTGCGAAAGACTGGGCTGTCCGAACATACATTGCGCTACTATGACGGCCAAGGTCTTTTGCCCGGTATCGCTTGAACTGGTTCCGGACGGAGATGCTTCGATGACGGCGATCTTGAATTGCTTGATCTCATTGAATGTCTGAAATCCACGGGCATGAGTCTCGCAGAGATCAAGGATTTTGTTGATATGACTAAGCAAGGTGATGCCACGCTCGAATCACGACTTGCTTTTTTTCGCAATCAGCGACATGTGGTGAAACGTCAAATCGCCGAATTGCGACGCCGGTACATCAAACTTGACGTGGTCATTACATCCGGTGCCTCTTGCACCTCGTCGATGAAAATCAATGTACCGCCGGGAGCGAGCGTTGAAGGTGAGAACAAGGTAAGTCGGCTGATGAACTCCTGCACGTCATTCGCCGATGCGAGCGCGCGGGCCGCCTGCTTGTTCTCGTACAGGTTGATTTCAAGGTAATGAGCGTATTCGTGTTTGGCGAACTCGCGTACTGCGTAGCTCTTGCCGATTTGGCGGGCACCGGTCAGCAGCAGTGCTTTGCCGGTGCCGATCAGCTTCCATTCCAACAGATCGTCCGAGATCTTGCGCTCAAGCATGGCAGTTCCTTTCCGTATCCCTTATGGGAGTAGCATTTTCTGCCTTGTATGTGCAGAATGCCGCATTTCAAAATGGGGTTTTGGTGCAAGATGTCGTGCAAATGGTGAATCGGGCGTGTTTGTAGGGGCGGCTGGATGACTGCGCGGCTGGACTGTTGTGCGGCCGCATGCTTATGCGGCCACAAGTCGTGCGGGCTGTTCGCAAACTATGCGCGGTCGGCCGGCATTCGCCTGCGCTTGAGGTGTTCGATAAGCAGCTCACACTTTTTGACATCCTCGGCGGTCGAGGCCGGTAGATCGTCGGAGGAGGTGTGCATGATAATGGTAGTCATGGTCTTAAGTGTCTCATGGGCTTGAGGCCGGACAGTGGGTGCATGAGCTATGCTCCTTGTGGGACCTGCCCGGTTGTGAGGACTACTCTCGGGAGAGACATGATGTTCGGAGCGGTTATTTCCAGTTGAATGTGTAGCTTTGGTCCGGCTGTTCCTCGCCATGGGTGGTGACGGTCGGGATGTTGCCGTGCCAGGTGACGGTGAAGTTGCCCAAGCCTAATGATTTGCCGTCGTTGTGCAGATCCGTTTTGATTTCCGTGACGTTCTCGGAACCGATAACACCGGGATCGGTGTCCCAAGAGACTTTGACCGTGATGCTGCTTGGGCCGAAGAACATGTGCGAGCCGAGTTCGCTGATGGTCACTTCGCAGGTGCCGTCAGCGGATTTCGCGTTCACGATGCGATGCGACATATCCGTTTGCATCCATATGAGAGTGCAGCCTCCAGCCCAGATCAGCGCGATTGCGAGAATGATATGCTCAACGATGTGTGCCGCTTTATGTGAGTATCCTTCGGTCATAAATTCCCCACGCTCGTGTCATCATGCCATAGCCTTCAACCGGAGCCTTTTCATCGGTCGTTGAAAAGATGGTTGGCGATATCGCCCCGACCGCCGAAGCCGGACGGCACGTCACCCAAAGAGTTCTTAGCGAAGTCGAACAATCCCATGGTCATGCCTCTTTACCTTTGGGAAACCAATATGACTACCGTATCAGTTGTCGGCGTCATCGCCGAGGCTTGCGATTTGCGGAAGTGGCCCATATCCATGCATCGCGTCATGAAACGGGACGCCGTCTCGCACGTAATTCGTGCCTGTAGAATCTTTAAAGACCAAGTTTGGAGGGAGCGGAATCATGCCACGCAAGCTGATCATGTGCGGGGACCATCCGGTCCTTGCGTTCGAATACGATCCCGAGTCCGGTCGCGCGTGCTCCTCTGGCGAGGTCCTTGACCATGATCGTCTGCCCCTGGAGTTCACCACGCACGGCAAGAGCGCGCTGTATGCCAAGAGGATCGACGAATGGTGGAGGTCCCGCGCCATCCCCTCCACCCGTGACGGTATCCGCCGTGTGCTCGAATCGCTTGGCGCGGCATCGACCGGCGAACTGCTCGACAGGACCTACGGGCTGAGCCTGTCGGACCAGTACTGGGTCAGACGCGAGGACGACCCGGCCGAATGGAAGGACGTCAACTTCTTCGACAATTCCTTCGACGAGGCGTTGGGCGAGATCCTGCTCACCTCGTACTCGTCGTCCCATGACATCAGCCTCAACGTCCCCGACGTGTCCACTGGCGGCGATCTTCCCAAACGCTGGACGATCGACAGGGCCACCGGCAGGAGACTGCTCGCCAAGTCGGGCCGTACTGGCCAGGAGCCGATGAACGAGGTCATCGCCTCGAGGCTCTGCATGCGATTGGGCGTTCCGGCCGTCCGGTATTCCCTGGCACGCAACGGCAACCGTCTGGTGTCCACATGCGCGGACATGCTCTCCAATCATGAGGAGCTGGTCTCCGCCTGGCAGGTGCTCCAATCCGTCAAGGCCGTCAACGGCCTCAACTCGCATGACCAGTGGATCCGCGCCGCCGTCGGCTTCGGCGCAGACGAACGGGCGGTTCGTGACGCCACGGACGATTGGCTCGTGGTCGACTACCTCATGCGCAATACAGATAGGCATTACAACAACTTCGGTCTGATCCGGAACATCGAGACGCTTGCGGTCCGGCCGGCCCCGATCTACGACACGGGAGCTAGCCTGTGGAGCGGCGAGCTCGATGTGGACGGCCGGGACTGGTTCGCCAAGCCGTTCTACGCCGCGACCGGCAAGCCCTCGGCTTTGCGGCAGCTCAAACTGGTGGAGGACTGGAGCCGGTTCGACCTGGACGCCCTGTCGGACTGGCCCGACGAGGCGGCGCACGAACTGTCGCGCATGCGCATGTTCGCTCCCGAACGCCTCGACGCCATCCGGGACCAGCTCACGAAGCGCATCGGAACGATCCGCAGGATCAGAGAAGACAAGGCCCTTCGCGCGTCCGGTCCGATCCGCAACAGGGCTGATCTGCTGGACAGATTCGGCAAAACATTGCAGAAAAACCTCGACCGGCAAGACGGGAATGGCAAGGGCTCCGGGATTGATCACAAAGGTCCTGGGCGCCATATGGGCCATTAGGCCGAAGGCCCTGGGCCACGAAATGAGAATCAGCGAGAACCAAGGATTGAGCGTATGGCATACGAAAACGAAAGATTCAAAGAACACCATGAGGTGAGATTGCCTTTGCTACGGGAGCTTCTCCGAAAGGGATGGGACCGTGACCAGATTATCTGCCCTTCACCAGATAGTGACGACCGTGAATGGCGTGTACCCAAGACCCCATCGGAGAACGCTTTGCGGGAAGCGGGCCGGAGTTTCAATGGCTATCCGGTGGACATGGCGATTTTTGATTCTCCTCGTCATCGCGGCGAATGGGATCATGTTATCGCATTGGTCGAGACGAAAGCGCCGAACCACAAGGAAGGCATATCGGAACTATCGACATATCTGGGCCTTGAACCCAATGCGGTGCTCGGCATCTGGTCCGATGGAGACAGCATATCCCTTGTGTACAAGCAGGCCGATATGCATTACAAGTCGGTAAGACAAGCAACGTTGCCGGCGCCGGGAGATAACGTCCTGATCCCCGGAGACAAGGCGCTCACCTACGTGGATTTAAGGGAACATGACGACATCAGCGGAACGGGACTCAACCGTTTATTCTCCGACCTTTTAAACCATATCGTTGCCAATGACTCGAAATCCACTCGCGCCGACGACCGGTTGGACAACATGTGCAACATGCTGCTGCTGAAAATGGATTCGGACACCAACGGCAAAATGGCTCAAGATCCCAAAGAGCCTCTTGACTTCCAGGTTTGCCCGACACCGGTGGAAACCGCGAAAAGAATCAATACGAACTTTGAAAGGTACATGGCGAAATACCCTTTCCTCTTCGAAGACACATCAACGAAAACCATCAAATTCGATGATGAGACGATTCATGCCATCGTCTACTGGCTTCAAGGCATCAATTTGAAGTCCGCAGCGCCGGAGACCCTGTCCACGGCGTTTCAAGTGTTCCGTTCGGCGAATGTCAAACAAGGCGAAGGGCAATATTTCACGCCCCAGCGCATCATTGAATCTGCCGTCAAATTAATGGAGATCGACTACCACGATAAAGTCATAGACCCAGCTTGTGGTACCGGCGGATTCCTGTTTGAGACTTATAGCACTCTGTTGAAACGCGCATCCGGCGAACAGCGCGACGAAATCAGAACATGGGCTCATCGTAATCTTTACGGTGTTGACTTGGATTCCATCAATGTCAAACTAGCTCGCGCGCTGATGATTGGTGCGAGGGACGGATCTACCAATATTGTTCTTGGCGATTCGCTTCGGGAACAGAAGTGGCAGGATTTCCCCATGCTGACGCCCGTCTTGGGGCGTGGAACTGACGGTTCCTACGATGTCGTTCTCACGAATCCACCGTTTGGCGAGAGACTGAAGATTCGTGCGACTGACGCGAAACAGGCGAAATACAGTATCTGTCAGCATACCAGCGGCGGATATCCCAGCGACAAATACTCCGATACCGAACTTGGCCTCGTGTTCATGGAGCGTGCGTACAGATTGCTCGCGGTCGGAGGACGTTTAGGCATAGTCCTGCCGGAGACGTATTTCTTCTCCAGCTCATATCAATGGTTCCGTAAATGGGTTAGCCGGCATTTCGATGTGTTGGCAGTGATGAACATCCCTATGGAGGCATTTCAGGGTTTCTGCCGCGCCAAGACGAACTTTTATGTCATGCGCAAGAAATCCACGAAGGGAGCTGCGTCCATGAAACTGCCATCATGGGCTCAGCCGGGTAAGACGTGGATCACTTATGCTCCGACTATCGGCATCAACAAGGACGGCAAGACGCTTTACCGTGTCACCAAGGAAGGCACGCGGACTCGTGAGGTCGACGATACGGTGCTTTCAGACGTGACGGCACTTCTTGAAGGGTCGAATTCTTCCACATCATGTTTTGTCACCACGCCGGAATCTCTTGTCAATTCCTATCTTGGCGTGCCCCAGTATTACGACCGGATCAGCGTTAAGGAATTCGAGCGGTATGTCCAAACACATTTGCAAGGTTTTACGACAAGAACGCTTGGAGATCTTGAAGATGCTGGCATCATTTCCATCCGGAATGGGCATGGCAGTCCCTCCGCGGACTTGAGGAATGGTGATATTCCCTACGTGAAGGTATCGGATTTGCGTGCGGGCATGGTCAACTTCAACCCCACGAACATGGTTTCTTTGTCGGTCGCGGAACGGTTCTGGCGTGGAAGCGACAGCGGACTTTCCCCCTGGAGCATTGTCACACCTTCTCGCGCATCGAAGAACATAGGAGAACCATCCATGCTGCTGCCGGGTCAGGAGCGGGCGGTGTTTACCAAGGAAACACTCATTATGAATGCGACGGCCGAAGCACTGTTTGATAACTTCTATCTCGGATGGGCGTTGGACCTCGACGTGGTTCGTAAGCAGTGGGGCAGAGTCGTGTTCATGCAGACAAACCGTGAGGATCTTGGTAACAGATACCGAGAGATTTTGATTCCAATTCCCGACACCAGGGAACATGGCGAATCAGTGTCGAACCATTACCGTCAATACTATCGCTCCATTGCACAGTCCCGGGCGAAGTTCTTGAAAGCGCGAGAATCCCAGAACAGATGATGCTCTGAAGGTATTGACTGCTGTCAGCCGCGCGAGCATTCTTGGCTTTCGCGACCATTCAGTGACCGTCATGAGGGGATGAGCGGCTGGAGCACATCTTCGACCATCTCTTCGGCAAGGGGCGCGCCATGATGGATTCCGAGGAGTGAACCGATTCCGTTATTTCGTTTTTTCGGTATTTCGGTTTCCACCGGTTCTGGTATCTCGGTATCCAGTCGATTGAAGGCATTGGCTCACGGCTAGCCGTGGGTGCCTCACGTGTCTAAGTGTTGCGGCGGCAGATGCCGCAACACTTAGACACGCGGGTCTGTTTCTTCACCGGTTTTGGTTTTTCAATATTTCGGTTTTTCGGTTTTGTGGGTATGCCTATCCGGCCTGGTTTCGTTTCCCTCCGTCGCCTTCGAGCTCTTCCAGCCTTCTCCGGAGTCCGGCGACGGTCTGCCGCAGCTGGTCGATTTCCTCCTCCTTCTGGGCTATTTGCGCCTTGATGCCGGCCGGGTCCTCGGCGGGGAGG
>JAIJEI010000110.1 GCA_022739095.1 Bifidobacterium sp. | reverse complement strand
CTCCGATCGCGTCGCATACTCCACACCCTCGAACACCCACCTGCCCATCCGATCCTCCTACCGGTCGATCAGATGTTGCAACGATCACTAGAACCCGCCTGGCCCTGCTATTGGTCTCGCCGCTAAAGCCAGCTGCTCACCAATCCATTCAGCACAAACGGTCTGTTTGGCGCTGTCGCATCCATTGCGCGTGCCATAATCACCTGGCAATCGAACCTAGATTCCCGCATGCAGACACTGGTCATTCTGTCCCTCTGGGCAGTACTGGCTGTGCTGCTGATCGTGCTGATTGTGGCCACGGTGAAGCGTGCGTTCAGTGCACGGATGGGATGATTCTGGTGGTGCGCCTGCGCTGTGGCCACCGGCATCATCCTGCTCACGTATCTGGCCTTGTGGCTGCAATATACGCCCGCCGGCGCGACTGGCGTGGACGGTGTGCAGTTCCGCTACTTCCTGCCATTAAGCGACATCTTCACACTCTGCGCTTGCGAATGCGTTGCCGGGTTGCGGCGCGCGAGTCACGCAGGGCGCGCAAGTCGTGCAAGCCACACAACGCCGTACGCCTCACGCGCCGTATCCGAATCTACAGCCGCACCTTCCGCAGCAGACGCTGCACGGGCTTGAGCACCACGGTATCGGCAATTACCGCAAATAGCAGCGCCGCCAGCAACGTAGCGCCAAACATCAACACGCTGATGCCCGCATACGACCATCCATCTGTAGGCACAGGCATCCGCGGGCCGATCAGAACCTTGGACAGTGGCGAGTGCACCAGATAGATCGTGTAGGAGTACCCCGCCAGCCAGGTGATCGCCCTGCGCAGCCGCGCCGACGCCGGATGCACGTCGTACCGGAAGAACAGGAACACCGCGGCCACCACCACCGCGAAGGAAACCGTGAGCGTGCGGCCGACCTGAATCTGCTGGCCGGCGAACAGGTACGGCGTGGCGACGGTCCAGGCCAGGGCGAACGGCGCCAACGCGTACAAGCCGCGCCGCATCCGCGTGGACGGCGGATAGTATTCCAGCACGAAACCGAGCAGATAGTAGACCAGCAGTCCCCGCCAGGGGAACGACTGCAGGAACGTCAACGGGTATCCGGCAAGATTGCAGATCTGCTCGGCGGCGGCCACGGCGGCGGCCAGACCGACCAGCAGCCAGGCGCCAGACCGGCCTATCGCGCGCATCATCGCGGCCAGGAACGGCGTCGCCAGCACGAAACCGGCGAGCATGAACACGAACCAGTACACGGAGTCGTCATACCCGGAGAACAGGTCGAACAGCATGCCGGACACAGCCTCGCCGACCGGGCGATGGTCGACCGCCAGATAGGCCACGAACCCCATGCCGCCCGCATACAACAGATACGGCACGATCAGCGAGACGAACCGTTTGTAGTAGTAGCGCGCGTACGGCGCGAGACCATTGGGGCGGTGCCGCCCGCCGCCTTGCGCGGCGTCGCACGCGAGGTTGAACCGGCCGGACACCATGATGAACAGCGGATTGCAGACCATGAACAACGCGAACAGCACGAATCGCACCGTTTCCGCGCTGCCGACGAGGGTCATCTTGACGGGCATGTAGTTGTTGATCACGTGGACGCCGATGACCAGGCACATCGCCACCACGCGCAGCAGATCGTAGTTCACGTCGCGCGGCTTGCCGGCGACGCCGGAAACGGAATCGGGCATGGCCATCACATGGATCCCGCCAGGGACTTCAGATCGACCGGGCAGCTGATCTGGCTCTTCAGCTTGTCCAAGGTGTCCAGGCCGGCCGAGGGATCGGAGGACGCGCCCTTATGCGCGTCGTTCTTGCCACCGTTCGTATCCGCCGAGCATTCATCGGTCACCTTACCGTTGGAGCCCGTCTCGATGCCATCCGCATTCACCACCGGCGTGGTTACCACGTTCAGTGGATGTGTGGCATCGCTGCTGACCCGAACGGTATAAGCAATCGTCAATTCTTTTCCGGGCTCGATCCACTGCTGGTTGAACATAATGTACTGACGGTCATACAGGCTCGCGGTGTTGGTACCCCATGAATCCACATCAGCCTGCACAGCGGTGATTTCGCCACCGTACGGGGCGGTAAGCATCACGCGGTACAACATGCCGCCGAGCACCGGATTCTCCGAGCCGCCATTAACGAAATCAGGCAACGATTCGGCCTTAGCCTTGGTCAACGTGTTCTTCATGGTGAAGGTGACCGTGTATTCGTCACCGAGCTGATCTTCCGTAAACTGCCCCAGCTGCGTGTTACGCACGGCTGTCGTGATGCGCTTATCCAGCACGCCAGAATACAGGGCATTCTGGCTGGCCGAGACGTCACCGCAGGTTTTTGTGACCGTGGTGGAGGTCTTCAGATACCAATCCTGCTTGCCTTGCTGCAGCTCCGAAAGATAGATGCCGGTTTCAGGCACCTGACTGTCAGCAGACAACTCGCCACTTGCCTTATCGTCGATAAGTCCGGTGGTAATCAGCGCCTCCTGCTCATCCGGATCGGCCATCCATAGCTTGAAATGACCGCTAGCGCTGGTATCTCTGATTGCCTTCAACAGCGGGGATGCGGTGGAGGCATTCGCATTGCCAAGCACGTGGTTCATGATTGCTTGAGCCGCTTCGGAAACGAAGTTGTTCTGCTGCTTGAAGTCCGGGTAATCCGTGTACAGGTCCGAGGCGAAGAACGGCACCGTGGTGGTGCCATCCAGCACTCGGCCGTCCGAAAGCTTGACCTTGCCTGTGGCTCCCAGCAACGCTTGGAGGAACACGGGGTCGAGGGACAGCACGCCCGCCACGTTCTCGTGTTCGTTGCCTTTCTGATACAGCCACATGTATTTGTCCAGCTGTGCCACACGCTGGAATTCGGGGTCGATGGTCGTGGTAGCCGGATACTGGTCAAAAGTGTCACCAAATACCTGGCGCTCCTTCAGCACCGTATCATCCATTGGCTCCTCAGGAATGTCCCAACCAGAAGTGGTGGCGAAATCACCGATGGTAATCGTACCCTTATCTGCCGTGATTGCGGCGATGGTGCCCACCATGCCGCCCGCCGAACGCAGCTCGGCCGGGTTCTGCACCATCACCAAATACGTGCGCTTGCCGTCCTCGCCAAGCAGTTGCGGCAGCAAGTTAATGAGGCCATCGTATTCGCTGAGCATCGAATCCACGGTCTTGAGCGCAACCTTTTCGGCTTCGAGCACGGTGGCCACCTTGGCGACGCTCGGAGTCGGCACCTTGCTGAGCTTGGTGAGCTGCTGCGAGATATCCTTATGCGCCTGCTTGACGATATCCGGCATATCCATCAGGGCGCTGACGTCCACCGAACCATTCTTCAGGGAGAAGCCCTGCAATCGTTTGGACAGGTTCAGCAGATCAGTGAAGGGACCGTTGACCAGCGTATCCACGGAAGCCAGCATTTCGCGGGCAGCGGTGATGTCGCTGCCGAATCGCGAATGGTCGTGGAAGAAATCCCACTGCGGGCCGTTCAGCTCCTCGTTGAGATCATTGGTGGCATTGACCAGCTCTTGGGAGGTATCCGACAGACTCTTATCGCTGCCGCAGCCGAGCGCTGAATTGGCCAGACTTTCGGCGGATGTCAGCACACGCTGCGCGTCCGTGGCCATTCTCGAGACGGATGCCGCGTAGAGCGTGCCCACACAGGTGACGCTGGCCAGCAACGTCAGCAGCAGTACAACCACCACTCGCGCCCATATCGGCATACGGCTGACCAGCGAACGGCCGTTGCCACCCACGTGCTGGGGAGTCTTCAGGTTTACGGGACCCGTCTGCTGATTTGCAACGCTATTCGTAGATGCGGAGCGATTGGATTTTCCGTTACCGGCATGACGGCTTCTCCTACGCCCCACAGCCTTATGGCTCGAATGCCCTGAAGTGAATCGCATACTTACTTATCCTGCCCGAAAATCTGCTCAGCTCATACTCTTATCCAGCGGCGCGAGGCCACGCTTCCGGATGCCGGACTCCGGGCGAATCCGGAATCGCAGACATGCTGGAGCACACGTGACACCACGCATATCTCATGCCAGTGTACCGATGCCACCGAAATAGACCGAGGGTTTATCCCATACCGGGCGCAAATCCCCGCATGACCACCACATCGCTGTCAGAATGTTCTCAGACTTCATTGAGGGGTATAACAGTATTGCGCAAGAAAACGGTCACTCAACGCAACAATAGTTAAAGCCGTATTGATTTGTCCGGCTTAGGAGAACAGGAGAGGTAATTACATGTTCGTCCTCAGCAACGCCTGGCGGGCCCTGACACGTTCTAAAGGACGTACGGCCCTGACCGCGTTCATCACCTTGGCGGTCACCTTCGGCACAGTCGCCGGACTGGCCATCATTCAAGAAGATACCAACGCACACACCACCGCGTACGATCAGCAGAAGGCCACGTTGGCCATTCGCCCGACCGCGGCTACGTGGAAGAAGGTCTCCGCTACGGACTCGGCTTCCACCAAGCATTACATGACGTGGACCTCATACAACGAATACGCCACGCTCGTCCAGTCGGCCACCAACTCGATGAACTTCACGGTTACCGAGACCGTACCGGCCCGTGTGAGCGGTGATTTGAAGGCCCTCGATGGCGGCTCGCTGGGCTCGGCCTCCGATGACGAGACCGGCGGCCAGCTCATTTGGAGAGCCTTCTGGACCAAGGATTCCGCCAAGGCCAGCGACCTCGGTACCTTCGAAATCGTGGACGGCAAGGACCTGAGCTACAACAACAAGTCCTCCAACCCGAACACCACCGGCGCACTGGTCTCTGAAGCGTTTGCCTCCGCCAACAACCTGAAGGTGGGCGATACGCTCAAGGTGGCGGCCGCCTCGGACGCCAAGACCACAGCCAAGCTCAAGGTGCGCGGCATCTACAAGTACACATCCAAATCCGCCGTCGCCAATCCGGTAACGGCCGCCCGCAACCGCGAGAACGCAATCTTCACCAACTATCAGACCTTCGCCAAGGCCGGGCTCGACCCACAGTCCTCCGATAAAACCGCCTCCGGCTGGGCAGTGCCGGATCTGGACGTGGTGTTCGACACCGGTGATCCCGCCACATACAAGTCCTTGGTATCCACCCTCAAGAAGTCCAAGCTGCCCGCCAAGGGTTATGAGGTATCCTCCCCCTCGCTGGAATCCTACAACGCTTCTCTGAAGCCGCTGGATACGCTATCCTCGCACGCGAAGACCGGCACCATTGTGTTGGCTGCCGTGGGCGGCGTGCTGTTGCTCATCCTCGTGCTGTCGGGCGTGTGGGCGTCCAAGCGTGACGACGAGATCGGCATGGCACTGATGTCCGGCGTCACTCGCGGGCGTTTGGGATGGCAGTTCATGCTGGAAGTGTTCATCGTCACCCTGCCCTTCTACGTAATTGGTCTGGTCGGAGGCGCATTCGCCACCAAGCCGATCGGACCTGCCCTGGCATCCGGCCATGCCACCCCGGTGACATCGGACCTGATTTGGACCATGGTCTGGTATGGACTGGGTTCAATCCTGATCCTGGCGATTCTTGCCGCCCTGCGCCTTGCGTTCTTCAGCGCGAACAAGCTGTTCGCCGCCGATGGCGACTGGGGCACCGTGAGCGAGACTGAGGAGATTGAAGCGGCCGAAACCACTGGCGCTGCTGAGACCGATGAAGCTGCCGAAGCCACCGCTCATGACGCTGGCGAGACCAACAAGACGACCACCACAACCGACGATGCGGAGGCACAGGCATGAGCGATAAGAACAACGATCAGGAACTCGAGAAGACCACTGACGCAACGGCTGACGAAGTGACTTCTGAGACTGAGACGAACGACGCCATTGAATCCGTTCCAGCTGACTCCGTGCAGTTCAGCGTGACCTTCGATGACGTTGATGACGAAGGCATTGTTGACGATGGTATTTACAGCGCACTGGCATCTGCTGAAGCCAATGCGACCGACGAGACCAGCGAGGCCGAAGCGGACGCCATCGCTTCGGCCAACGCATCCGCCGAAGTGACCGAGCGCAATGCCGCCCGCGTCAACGAAACACTCCGACTGGCCACAACCGATCACAAAGACGCATTGGTCGAGCATGCGGAGCCTCAGGGCAAAGCGTCCGAACCCACCATGACGCTGGCCTCGCGTATCGATCGCGTGTTGGTGGGCGGCGGTTCCGACGACATTCTGCTCAAGACCTACCCGACCTTCGCCCTGAACAAGGTGACGGTCGCCGGCCCCAAGGGCAAGGTCAACATCCTCGATGACGCGAATTTCTTCTGCTATTCCGGACACGCATACGCGCTGCTGATCAGCGACGACCCCGATTCGGGCATCACCGCCGACGCCAAGCGTCGCGCGCTGATGGGCGTGATGAGCGGTTTGACCACGCCGGTGTCTGGCACGGTGATGAACAAGAGCGCCAACATTGTTGAGCTCGAGCCCGTGGAACTGCGCGGCCACCGTCTGGGCATCGTGCCGCAGCTGCACGCCGTGCAGCCGAAGCTCGACGCCGAACAAAACGTGCTGTACGCCATGGATGCGTCCAACCGCAACTTCCTGAAGCCCAAGCCGGTGATCGCCCGCGAACTGCTGGCCAAGGTCGGCTTCTCCGAGGCCACCAACGGCGTGGCTGTCGGCACGTTGCCTTTGGTACAGCAGCGTTTGGTGGCCATCGCCCGTGCAATCAGCACCGAGGCCGAAGTGCTGATCCTCGACGAGCCGACACGAGGGCTGAACGCGGATGACGAGGTGACCGTGTTCGCCGCGCTGGCCAAGCTGGCGCACACCGGTGACCCGAAGCATTGCGTTATCGTGCTCACTGCGTC
>JAIJEI010000109.1 GCA_022739095.1 Bifidobacterium sp. | reverse complement strand
ACAAACAGGAGATTTACGGTGAGCGAAAACGTATATCCCAAGGCGAACGAGGGCGGCGAGACCGCGCACGTCGCGCCGAACCCCAGCTTCCCCGACATGGAGGAGACCGTTCGCGACTACTGGGACAAGGACGACACCTTCCAGAAGTCCGTTGAACGCAACCCTTCCGGCGACCACAGCCAGAACGAATTCGTGTTCTTCGATGGCCCGCCTTTTGCGAACGGTCTGCCGCACTACGGCCACCTGCTGACCGGCTACGCCAAGGACGTGATCCCGCGCTACCAGACCATGAAGGGCCGCAAGGTCAACCGTGTGTTCGGCTGGGACACCCACGGCTTGCCCGCCGAGCTTGAGGCGCAGAAGGAACTCGGCATCGACTCGGTCGACCAGATCGAGAAGATGGGCATCGACAAGTTCAACGACGCCTGCCGTGCCTCCGTGCTGAAGTACACCAACGAATGGCAGAACTACGTGCATCGCCAGGCCCGTTGGGTGGACTTCGAACACGGCTACAAGACCCTGAACATCCCGTACATGGAGTCCGTGATGTGGGCCTTCAAGCAGCTCTACGACAAGGGCCTGGCCTACCAGGGCTACCGCGTGCTGCCGTACTGCCCGAAGGACCGCACGCCGTTGAGCGCGCACGAGCTGCGCATGGACGCCGACGTGTACCAGGGCCGTCAGGACACCACCGTGTCCGTGGCCGTGAAGATGCGCGATGAGGATGACGCCTACGCCGTCTTCTGGACCACCACCCCGTGGACCGTGCCCACCAACTTCGCCATCGTGGTCGGTGCCGACATCGACTACGTCGAGGTCCGCCCGACCGAAGGCAAGTTCGCCGGCAAGAAGTTCTACCTCGGCAAGGACCTGCTGCCGCACTACGAGAAGGAACTCGGCGAGAACTACGAGGTCGTGCGCGAACTCAAGGGCAACGAGCTGGAAGGCTGCCGCTACTACCCGGTCTTCCCGTACTTCGCGGGTGACGAGGCCGAATCCGAAGGCCACGTGCCCGGCCCGAACGGCTACACGATCTTCACCGCCGACTACGTCGACACCGTCGAAGGTACCGGCCTGGTTCACCAGGCTCCCTACGGTGAGGACGATATGAATACGCTGAACGCGCACGGCATCAAGAGCACCGACGTGCTCGACGATGGCTGCCGCTTCACCGCGCAGTGCCCCGACTACGAGGGTGATTTCGTGTTCGACGCCAACCTGCCGATCCTGCGCAACCTGCGTGCCGGCGACGGCCCGCTCGCCGAGATTCCGGAAGAGCGCCGCGCGATCCTCTTCCAGGAGAAGAACCACGTGCACTCCTACCCGCACTGCTGGCGCTGCGCCACCCCGCTGATCTACAAGCCGGTCTCCTCTTGGTTCGTGTCCGTGACCAAGATCAAGCCGCGTCTGCTGGAATTGAACCAGCAGATCAACTGGATTCCGGGCAACGTCAAGGACGGCCAGTTCGGCAAGTGGCTCGCCAACGCGCGCGACTGGTCCATCTCCCGCAACCGCTTCTGGGGTTCCCCGATCCCGGTGTGGGTGAGCGACGATCCGAAGTACCCGCGTGTGGACGTCTACGGTTCGCTCGAAGAGCTCAAGGCCGACTTCGGCGACTACCCACGCGACAGGGACGGCAACGTCAACATGCACCGTCCATGGATTGACAACCTGGTCCGCGTCAACCCGGATGACCCGACCGGCAAGAGCCACATGCACCGTATTTCCGATGTGCTCGACTGCTGGTTCGAGTCCGGTTCCATGTCGTTCGCGCAGTTCCACTACCCGTTCGAGAACAAGGAGAAGTTCGAACAGCACTTCCCGGCCGACTACATCGTGGAATACATCGGCCAGACCCGCGGCTGGTTCTATCTGCTGCACGTCATGGCGACCGCCCTGTTCGACCGCCCGGCGTTCAAGAACGTGATCTGCCACGGCATCGTGCTCGGCTCCGACGGCCAGAAGATGTCCAAGCACCTGCGTAACTACCCGGACGTGAATGGCGTGTTCGACAAGTACGGTTCCGACGCCATGCGCTGGTTCCTTATGTCCTCGCCGATCTTGCGCGGCGGCAACCTGATCGTCACCGCCGAGGGCATTCGCGACACCGTGCGCCAGGTCATGCTGCCGGTGTGGAGTTCCTACTACTTCTTCACCCTGTACGCCAACGCGGCCAATGGCGGGGCCGGATTCGACGCCCGCCAGCTGCGCGCGGACGAGGTCGCCGGCCTGCCGGAGATGGACCGCTACCTGCTGGCCCGTACCCGTCGTCTGGTGGAGCGTGTGGAGAAGTCGTTGGACGAGTTTGCGATTTCCGATGCCTGCGATGCGGTTTCCGACTTCATCGATGTGCTCACCAACTGGTATATCCGCAACACCCGTGACCGTTTCTGGAACGAGGATGCGTCCGCGTTCAACACGCTGTACACCGTGCTTGAGGCGTTCATGCGCGTGCTCGCGCCGCTGGCCCCGATGGAAGCCGAGTCCGTGTGGCGTGGTCTGACCGGTGGTGAGTCCGTGCACCTGACCGATTGGCCGTTCGTAGTGGACGAGAAGACCGGTGAAGACACCGAACTCGGCCGCGTGCTGGTCGACGACCCGGCTCTGGTGGACGCGATGGAGAAGGTACGCGAGGTAGTCTCCGGCACCCTGTCCCTGCGCAAGGCCGCCAAGATCCGCGTGCGCCAGCCGCTCTCCAAGCTCACCGTGGTGGTCGAGAACGTGGACGCCGCCAAGGTGTATGACGAGCTGCTGAAGTCCGAGCTCAACATCAAGGGCGTTGAGTTCTCGACGCTGGAAGACGCCGCCGCCCATGGCCTGAAGATCGTGCACGAGCTTCGTGTGAACGCCCGCGCCGTCGGCCCGCGTCTCGGCAAGCAGGTGCAGTTCGCCATCAAGGCCTCCAAGTCCGGCGATTGGCGCGTTGATACCGCGTCCGGTGCACCGGTGGTCTCAACGCCGTCCGGCGACCTTGCGCTGGTCGAAGGCGAGTACGAGCTGATCAACCGCGTGGAAGAGGAGAACGCCACCGAGGCCGCCGCTTCGGTCTCCGCCGCGCTGCCGACCGGTGGCTTCGTGATCCTCGACACCGCGCTGGATGCCGATCTGCTGGCCGAGGGCTACGCCCGCGACGTGATTCGTTCTGTGCAGGACGCACGTAAGGCTGCCGATCTGGACATCGCGGACCGTATTGCTTTGGTGCTGACCGTGCCGGCCGCCGACGTGGCCAAGGTCGAGCAGTTCCGCGATCTGATTGCCCACGAGACGCTGGCCACCTCCTTCGAGGTGAAGGAAGGTGCCGAGCTGGCCGTGGAGGTCGCCAAGGCGTGAGGCCGTGACGTATTTAGTACTCGGGTGTTGGACTGGGTAGGGCATCTGCCGTCCGATGAACAGGGACAGATCGGTTCGTTATTGAGAATTGAATAGTGTTACCGATATCCAACCGGTAGGTTGGTGAGGGATAGTGAAGCAAGGCAGAGGTCTTGCGAGTAGTGCGGGAGCCGCTGAGAGAATGCGGCGCGATGGCATCAGAAACTGTGCCTGACTGTGGGCCTTGTACACAGTCAGCCTAGCTCACCGGGTTTACCCCATAGTCTAGGCGCTCATAGCGTGTCCCAAGGTGGACGGGATACGTTGGAACCTGCTATATCGAAAGGTGGTGAGCCGTGCCGGTTGGCGATATCGTCGTTGACCCGCGTATCCAGACTCGACATCCCGACGTGTCCGCTGATTCGGTGCGTGTGGCATGGTCGAACGTCGTGCGGTTTATGGCGCGTGAGGATACCGACCCGTTGCGTTATGTGGCGGTTGGATACGACGAGTATGGGCGTTTGCTGGAAATGGTGGCGGTACTAGATGAGTCGGATCGTTGGCATGTGTTCCATGCCATGCGTGCGACGCCGAAGGTGCTGCGGGAACTGAAACTTTTGTAAAGGAGGGATTGTCATGTCTTTTGTTGCGAAGGGTGGCCGTGTGGTCGCTGATGACATGTTGGACAAGTGGGCCGACGATGCGGATAACGGCGAGTTCGGCGGAAGGCCGGGTGCGGTGTATTCCGGGCCTGTCGTTCCTGTCGCCCAGGCGGATGCTGTCAGTCGGACGTTTTCGTTAAGCGCTGACATGTCGGCCATGTTGGATGCCGTCGCTAAACGTCGTGGCGTGTCCGCCGATGACATCATGCGGCATGCGCTGGTGCGTGAGTTCGCGTCAGTGTGAGCCGTTCGGCGTGCTGGTTTTCCGACACGCCGATTTTGTTAAACCTCAAATAGCACTATATAGTTCTAACTATCAAGTTCAATCGAACAAAGACAAAGCGAGTTTGATAATTCAAGAGTGTTCCTACCTATGCATAGCACAATATAGTGCTATAATTGGATTCACTCATAACAGTTTGAAAGTGAGTGAGCCTATGGGATTAAGGGAACTGCGGAAAAAACGAGGGCTAACACAAGTGCAGCTCGCCAAACAAACGGGCATAGCACAGACAATCATCAGCCGATATGAGCGTGGTGAGTACGACGTGCACAACATGACACTTGACAACGCCCTACGGATATCCCGCTCTCTTGGATGCCACCCCTACGAACTTACGGACGGGTGGCCCGAGTGAAAGAATGAGCTCTATGGCGGCAACCACAGAGCGCGTGCCTTAATCGTTTTCAAACATTAATTCGCGTGCAGTGAGATGCATGGTGACGCTTTCGACGGGTACGAGTTCCGTCGTGACATGCCCGAGTCTTTCGTAAGGCTGGTGGCATAACCGGCCTACTGCGATGGCGCGGCGCATGTTCCGCGCTTCACGCCCATTCGGGCACATTTCAATCAAATTCATAGATCCGTTATCACACGAAGGTCGCACCCCACTGGGGTGCGTGGATCGAAATCTGCCTCCGACGGGCAGGCTGGTGCCTGCCAGAGTCGCACCCCACTGGGGTGCGTGGATTGAAATAAGAACAGATTCGTAGGATACTGCGAAAACAGATAGGGTGCTTTCCGCCATCAACAGCGGGAAGCACCCTATTCCTTATGGTCTATCTGCCCTAATTAGAGCACCTCACTCCGCAACAATCGCGGCCTTGAGCTCCTCGACCTTGTCGGTCTTCTCCCACGGGAACTCAACGTCTGTGCGGCCGAAGTGGCCGTAGGCGGCGGTCTTCAAGTAGATCGGGCGCTTCAGGTCGAGCTCGTCGATGATGGCGGCGGGGCGCAGATCGAAGACCTTGCGTACGGCGGCGGCGATCTGGCCGCGCGTCACGCCCTGCTCGGTGCCGAAGGTCTCCACGTTGACGGACACCGGGTCGGCAACGCCGATGGCGTAGGCGATCTGGATCTCGACCTTGTGGGCTAGGCCGACGGCCACGATGTTCTTGGCGACCCAGCGGGTGGCGTACGCGGCGGAACGATCGACCTTGGACGGGTCCTTGCCGGAGAACGCGCCACCGCCGTGGTGGGCAGCGCCACCGTAGGTGTCGACGATGATCTTACGGCCGGTCAGACCGGCGTCGGCCGCCGGGCCGCCCAGGATGAACGAACCGGTCGGGTTGACCAGCTGGCGGTAGTTGTCATGCGGCACCTTGGAACCCAGCACCTCATCAAGCACCGGGTCAATCACGTGCTTCTTCAGCTCAATAGCAAGCCAATCCTGCGTAACCTCAGGATCATGCTGGGTGGAAATCAGCACGGTGTCCAGACGAACGGGCTTATCGTTATCGTCGTATTCAATGGTCACCTGGGTCTTGCCGTCCGGACGCAGGTGCGGCACTTCGCCGGACTTGCGGACCTCGGTCAGTCGGAAGGCGAGGCGATGTGCCAAATAGATCGGCAGCGGCATCAGCGTCGGGGTCTCGTCAGTGGCGTAGCCGAACATCACGCCCTGATCGCCGGCCCCCTGTGCTTCGTAGCGCTCTTCGCGGCTGGCGGCAGTTTCCTGAGCGCCAGTCAGACGGGCGACGCCTTGGTTGATTTCGGCGCTCTGTTCGGTGATGGCCACGACCACACCGCAGGAATCGGCGTCAAGGCCGACTTCGGAAGAGGTGTAACCGATATTGCGCAGAGTTTCGCGGACCTTGGACTGCACGTCGCAATATCCCTTGGACGTGACTTCGCCGAAGACCAGAAACACGCCGGTGGCGGCGGAGGTCTCCACGGCCACATGGCTGGACGGATCCTGGGCCAGCAAATCATCAAGAATGGCGTCGGAGATTTGATCGCAGACCTTGTCGGGATGGCCTTCGGTCACGGATTCGGCGGAAATAAGCCGATGTTCTTCTGTCATATCATCCCTTTCTTCAGGACTTATCGCCCCGCGGGATGCGAGGCACAATGATACGGTGTCAATTTTTACTTGTCACTGTGGAAGCGGGCATAAATAAAGGCTCGTGCCAACCAGCGCGGTGGCGCGAGCCTTACATCTTGATCGCTCCTGATGTTGAGTTATAGCTGATTGCGATAACTCAGGCAAGTGTGTCGGCCAAAATCAGTTGTGAGAGAACTCTCACATCATCATTTGGTAGCGAATTGTCCAAACAATCCAAACGAATCGTCTGAATCAGACTTCGATCAGTTGCCCTCGTTGGCGTCGTCCTCGCCCAAGGTCTCCTCAAGCAGACCCTCGTCGATTTCGCGGAAGGCGATGGACAGAGGCTTCTCGTTGTTCTGGTATTCGACCAGCGGGCCGACGTTCTGCAGCAGGCCCTCGTTGAGCTGCGTGAAGTAGGAGTTGATCTGGCGTGCGCGCTTGGCGGCGAAAATGGCCAGCGCGTACTTGGAATCGGCGTGCTTCATCAGGTCGTCGATCGGCGGGTTCGCAAGACCGTCGGGTGTCGGGTCAGTACCAAAAGCCATTGTTCTTATCTCCA
>JAIJEI010000108.1 GCA_022739095.1 Bifidobacterium sp. | reverse complement strand
CGGCATGAACTCGCCGCGGTCGCGGGCCATGAGCGAGACGGCGGCCGCAAGATTGCCGCCCGCGCTGTCGCCAAACAGCACGATGCTGTCGGGATCCGGGATATCGTTCCCGCTGGCGGGTGCTGTCGACAAAGCCGATTGCGGGCGGTCAGCGGCAGAACCGCCCACCCCGGGAACCGGCAGTTCTCCGGCAAACACTTGGCGCGTCACTTCATAGCAATCCTCGACGGCGGTGGGAAAACGATTTTCAGGAGCCAATCGGTATTCAACCGCGATAACCCGGCGCCGCAACCGCACTGCCATATGCGCGCAAGCCTGCGTATACAGGTTGATGCCGCCCGTGGTCCAACCGCCACCGTGGAAAAAGACGATGGTGCCGCGCGGTGTGACCGATGCGGGCTCCGCCGGTACTGTCGACCCTGATGCTTGCGTGGGCATCGGTGCGCCGTAGACCACCAACGGGGTGAACACGCGCAAGGGCACCACATAGCTATCCGGCATGGTCGCTGTGAGGTCTTCGACGTGGCATTTCGGGTTGGCGGGGGCTCTCCTGGCCACCAGCTCTTCCGCAGCCCGCTGCAGCTTGTACGTCTTACGGGCGTTGGGCTTGATAGTGCTTGCGGCTCTCATGGCAGTGAACAACGCCTCGTTGATCGGCATGTCGGCGGATCCTTTCAGCAGCGGATGCAATCATGTCCACTCTAGTCCATGGTCGTCATTGGCACGGTGGCCGCAACTGGAATGCGTATCATCGTCGCATGGGGCAATAATGTTCGTGTCGAACGAATCAATGAGGTTATGGCAATCATCGGACGTCCTGTCGAAGGCCTCGGAATTAACGAGCATGGAAGTCCGAAACATCCGGCGCGTCTCCCTTATATCCTTCAGCTACAAGCGTGGCCTTACCGGGGCGAGAATGAAGCAACGAGAAAAAACGACTGATTGTCGAGACAGATGATGAGGTCGGACAATGGCCGACGGGGCTGATGATATCCAGACAGAGCCGATTGGATGTATGAATCGTAGGCAACGCTCATTTATTCTTATCAATGATAGAATTATTCTTATAATTGATAAGAATAATGGAAGGAATAGAATCAATGAATGATATTCCGCTCATTCCTCACCGGGAGTCACTCCGAGTGGAGTTCAAAAGCGAACGTTCCGGTCCCGTTGATGACTCCGTGATCATTGCCAATGTGGTGGCGTTCGCCAATACCAACGGTGGCACGTTGTATCTTGGCGTCGAGGATGATGGTATTCCAACCGGCGTCAGCCGCGAGCATGGGAACATCACCCAGCTGGCGGCGTACGTCTTTAACAACACGGTTCCTCCGCTTCAGGTACGCCCCGTTGTACTTGGCAGCGGCGATCTTCGTGTGGTCGCCATTGGAGTGGACGAATCCTCGCAACTGACCTGCATGAAGAGTGGCAGAGTGGTCCATCGGGTCCTCAAAGCAGATGGAACCCCCGAGGTCGTCACCATGTATCCATATGAGTTCGTCTCCCGCCTGTCGTCCATCGGCAGTTATGATTACAGCGCGCAGCCAGCTCCAGAATCGGATTTGTCTGATCTTGATCCTCATGCCAGGGACATGCTGAGGGAGGGGATTGGGAGAACACATTCAGACGATGAGATATTGTCATTGTCCGACGCTGATTTCGATGGAGCATTAGGCTTGACAACCCGGCAGATACGTGATGACGCCACTGTGCCGACGATCGCCGGAATCGTAATGATTGGAACGAAGCAGGCGCTCATACGTCGCGTGCCGACTGCGACTGCGACATTCCAGGTCATGCAAAACGGTTCTCCAATCGTGGATGAACGGCTACGCATGCCTCTGGTCCGCATGCTCAAACGAATCGAAGAGCTTCTGACCCCGTGGAATCCGAATACGGAGATCATGCTCGGGGCTCAGCATGCCAATTTTGCCGCTTATGATGGCAGTGCGTTCCGTGAAATAATGGCCAACGCATTCTGCCATCGTGACTACACCATCATGAGGCCAGTTCGGTTCCAGCTGGATGAGACTGGTCTTACTGTAGCCAATCCGGGCGGATTCGTGCGCGGCGTCAATCTCGGCAACCTGCTCACAGTCTCACCGACCCCGAGGAATCCGCGATTGGCGGACATTATGAAACGATGCGGGTACGTAGAACGAACGGGACGTGGCATTGATCGGATTTTCGCAAGAACTGTTGCATCCGGTCGTCCATTGCCGGACTATTCGCAATCCACTTCCGAGGAAGTGGTGCTTTTCCTGCGGAATGCTGCGGTGGATGAATCATTCGTCCGGCTAGTCGACGACGCGTCCGTCAGGCGTGGGTCCGTGTTGCCGGTCGAATCGTTGGTTACACTCGCTGCTCTGCGTCAGAACGGAGCGATGAGTGAGGGTGAAATCGGTCGTTTGACCAGTCTTGACAGGGAACGTGTAACCTTGGCATTGCATAATCTGTCTGCGCTGAACATGCTGTCGCCCCGAGGTGACGGCATATACGGCTTAGTTGGTGATGCCGGACGAAAAACAGGCGACGAAGCCTCGGCGTCGTTGAAATCCGATTGCATCATCCAAATCATTCAATCCTTGGGCGGCGCGGCATCAGGGCCGCAAATTGCCGAGCGATACGGCAAAAGTTACGCCACTACCCTACGACTGCTGAAACGCATGGAAAGTGAAGGTCTTATCCATCACCGTGGCAGCACTAAGGCATCCAAATACTATGTGGAATGACCTGATACCGTATTCATTCAGCAACGGGCAGACGGGCGTTGACGACCCGCAAAGGTTTGTAAGTTGACTGATACAAATGACATGCACGTTATAAACAACGGGGAGAGAAAAAAAGAGCTGTTTCGTTGATTTGCTCTTTTTCTCTCCCCGTTGTCTGCTACGCGGACAGCCTCCTCGTCAGAGGGGACCGATGCTGACTCGGATTAAGGAGTTCCGGTTCACAAACCGTTATGTGATCAGGCGGCGAAGTATTCCACGCCGGCCTCGAAGATCGGCTGGTACTTGTTGCCGGGCACGTTGACGTACAGGCCGTTGCCGGAACGCTCCGAGTGGCCCATCTTGCCGAACACGCGGCCGTCCGGGCTGGTGATGCCCTCGATGGCGAGCAGCGAGCCGTTCGGGTTCACGTCCAGATCCATGCCGGGGGTGCCGGTCTCGTCCACGTACTGCGTGGCGATCTGGCCGTTGGCCTTGAGCTGGGCGAGTACCTCGTCGGAGGCCACGAAGCGGCCCTCGCCGTGGGAGATGGCCACGGTGTGGATGTCGCCGACCGAAGTCTTGGACAGCCATGGGGAGCGGTCGGAGGCCACGCGCGTGCGGACCAGTCGGCTCTGGTGGCGGCCGATGGTGTTGAAGGTCAGCGTCGGGCAGGCGTCGGTCATCGGCACGATGTCGCCGTACGGCACCAGACCCAGCTTGACGAGCGCCTGGAAGCCGTTGCAGATGCCGAGCATCAGGCCGTCGCGGCTCTTCAGCAGGTCACGCACGGCTTCGGTGACGGCCGGCGCGCGGAAGAACGCGGTGATGAATTTGGCGGAACCGTCCGGCTCGTCGCCGCCGGAGAAGCCGCCGGGGATCATCACGATCTGGCTCTTGTTGATCTCATCGACCAACGCCTGCGTGGATTCGGCGACGGCGGCCGGCGTCAGATTGTTGACGATCAGCGTGGTCACGTCGGCACCGGCGCGCTCGAAGGCGGCGGCGGAATCGTACTCGCAGTTGTTGCCCGGGAACACCGGGACCACCACATGCGGCTTGGCCACGGAAGAGCCGACGTACACGGTCTTCTTCGGCGCGTGGAAGTCGATGGTCTCGACGGTCGCGCCCTTGTCCTCGCCCTTGGAGCGGTACGGGAACACGGATTCGATGCCGGACTCCCAGGCTTCCTGCACGGCGTCCAGGTCCAACGTCTCGCCGGCGGCCTTGAACACGTATTCGGAGGCGGTGGTGCCGATTTCGCCGATCTCGACCAAATTGGAGACGGCCGGAAGCTTGGCATCGTCCGCCAGTTCGACGATGAACGAACCGTATGCCGGGGTGAACAGGTCGTCCACGGCGATGCTGTCGTTCAGAGTCACGCCGATGCGGTTGCCGAGCGTCATCTTGAACAGGGCTTCGGCGGTGGCGCCATAGCCCGGCGTGGAGACAGCCAGCGCATCATGGAAGTCGGTGAGTTCCTCGACTACGGAGAACGCCTCAAGCAGCGCATCCTTGTCCGGGGTCAGGCCGTCGGCCAGGTAGCGCGGCGCGATGCGCACGATACGGTGGTCGGCACCCTTGAACTCGGGGGAGGTGGCGCGCTTCATGTTGCCCACGGCCACGGCGAAGGAGATCAGCGTCGGCGGCACGTCGAGATCCTCGAACGAACCGGACATGGAGTCCTTGCCGCCGATGGCACCGGCGCCCAGGTCCACTTGGGCCATCAGCGCGCCGAGCACGGCGGCCGCCGGCTTGCCCCAGCGTTCCGGCTCGTCGCGCAGCTTCTCGAAGTACTCCTGGAAGCTCAGGTAGGCCTTCTCATGCTCGAAGCCTGCCGCGACCAGCTTGGCCAGCGACTCGACCACGGACAGGTAGGCGCCGGTGAACTGGTTCTTGGACATGATGTACGGGTTGAAGCCCCACGCCATAGCCGAAGCGGTGGTGGTCTCGCCGAACACCGGCAGCTTGGCGACCATGGCCATGTTCGGGGTGAGCTGACGCTTGCCGCCGAACGGCATGAGCACGGTGCCCGCGCCGATGGTGGAGTCGAAGCGCTCCGAAAGGCCCTTGTTGGAGGCCACGTTGATGTCGGTGACCAGCTTGTTCATGCGCTCGGCCAGCGTGCCCTCGCCCCACGGGGTCTCGTAGGACTGCTGTGCCTCGACATGCACGGTCTGGTGCTTGGAAGCGCCGTTGGAGGCCAGGAACTCACGGGACAGATTCACGATCTTGTCGCCGTTCCAGGTCATCACCATGCGCGGGTCCTCGGTCACGGTAGCGATCACCGTGGCTTCGAGGTTCTCTTCGCGGGCGTAGATCAGGAACTCGTCCACGTCCGCGGCGGCCACGTCCACGGCCATACGCTCCTGGGATTCGGAGATGGCCAGTTCGGTGCCGTCCAGGCCCTCGTATTTCTTGGGCACGGTGTTGAGGTCCACGAACAGGCCGTCGGCCAGCTCGCCGACCGCCACGGACACGCCACCCGCGCCGAAGTCGTTGCAGCGCTTGATCAGACGGCAGGCATCGCCGCGGCGGAACAGACGCTGCAGCTTGCGCTCTACAGGAGCGTTGCCCTTCTGTACTTCGGCGCCATCGAGTTCGAGCGATTCCACGTTATGCGCCTTGGACGAACCGGTGGCGCCACCGATGCCGTCACGGCCGGTGCGGCCGCCCAGCAGGATGATCTTGTCGCCGGGGGCCGGGGTTTCACGGCGCACATGGTCGGCCGGGGTGGCGGCCACGACCGCACCCACCTCCATGCGCTTGGCCACGTAGCCGGGGTGGTAGATCTCGTCGACCTGACCGGTGGCCAGACCGATCTGGTTGCCGTAGGAGCTGTAGCCGGCGGCGGCGGTGGTCACGAGCTTGCGCTGGGGGAGCTTGCCTTCCAGCGTCTCGGAGACCGGCACGGTCGGGTCCGCGGCGCCGGTGACGCGCATCGCCTGATACACGTAGGAGCGGCCGGACAGGGGATCGCGGATGCAGCCGCCGATGCAGGTGGCCGCGCCACCGAACGGTTCGATTTCGGTGGGGTGGTTGTGGGTCTCGTTCTTGAACAGGAACAGCCAGTCCTCGTCGTGGCCGTTCACGTCAACCTTGACCTTGACGGTGCAGGCGTTGATTTCCTCGGACTCGTCAAGGCCCGTGAGGATGCCGTTCTTCTTGAGCCACTTGGCGCCGATGGTGCCCATGTCCATGAGGCAGACGGGCTTGGCGTCACGGCCGAGCTCGTGGCGCATCGCCAGGTAACGCTCGAAGGCGGACTTGACGGTGGCGTCATCGATGGTCACTTCGTCCAGCTCGGTGCCGAACGTGGTGTGGCGGCAGTGGTCGGACCAGTAGGTGTCGATCACCTTGATCTCGGTGATGGTGGGCTCGCGGCCCTCCTCGCTGAAGTACTTCTGGCAGAATTCGAGGTCGGCCAGATCCATGGCCAGACCGCGTTCGTCGATGAACTTCTGGCCGGCTTCGGCGTCCATTTCGTTGAAACCGGCGATGGTCTCGACCTTGCCGGGCACCGGCACTTGGGTCTTCAGGGTTTCCTTGGTCTCCAGGCTGGCCTCGCGGGCCTCGACCGGGTTGATCACGTAATGCTTGATGGTGTCCACGTCGGCGTCGGTCAGTTCGCCTTCCAGCGCGTACAGCTTGGCGGAGCGGACCGTCGGGCGCTCGCCCTGGGAGATGAGCTGGATGCATTCGGCGGCGGAGTCGGCGCGCTGGTCGAACTGGCCGGGCAGGAACTCGGTGGCGAAGACCTTGGCGCCGGCGAAGTTGGGCAGGTCGTAGGCCACATTGTCCACCTGAGGCTCGCTGAACACGGTGGGCACGGTCTGGTCGAACAGCTCCTGGGAGATGCCTTCGACGTCGTAGCGGTTCACGATGCGCAGGGCCTTGAGGCCGGTCAGTCCGAGGATCGTGCGCAGTTCGCCCGCAAGCTGCTGGGCTTCGACATCAAAGCCGGGCTTCTTTTCCACGTACACGCGAAAAACCATGGAAATCCTTTCTTGAAATTAAAGACAATTGGCTCCCCTCGAGAGGGGAGCCAGATAATGCATTACTTGGCGACTTCGATGCCTTCGGACTTGGCGAGTTCGGCGAGGCGCTCCTCGATCTCTTCGTAGGCCGGGATGATGCTGCCGAGACCACGGCGGAACAGGTC
>JAIJEI010000107.1 GCA_022739095.1 Bifidobacterium sp. | reverse complement strand
TTGATTGTGGAGCTAGGGGGATTCGAACCCCCGACCCTCTCCATGCCATGGAGATGCGCTACCAGCTGCGCTATAGCCCCGAGTGAAGCTATCCGATTCGTGAGAGTCGCAAGACCCGCCATGAACCAGCGGAGAAACCACCATATCGCCCGATTTGATGACTTCGTCGTGGAGCTAGGGGGATTCGAACCCCCGACCCTCTCCATGCCATGGAGATGCGCTACCAGCTGCGCTATAGCCCCGTTTTCAATTGTTGGCCCGTTGTTTGGACCTCGTATACATTACGACGAGATGTCGATTCTGGCAAAAGCCGGCGTGTCGCCAAATGACAAAAGTGTGATTTGGCGACACTTTTTGGCTTGTTTCCGCCATTATTCAGGCATTGAGTCATTCAGTTATTGCTTGAACGGTTCCGAATGCACCGAACCTATTGGATTAGCAGGGGAGTCGGGAACACGATCAGCGTTCGCGCTCCCACTCGTCGGTGTCGGCGATGGCCGGACCGTGATTGTAGTCCAGCAGGCGCCAGCGCACAGTGCCATCGGGATTGTCCATCGGCACCAAGCGCACCCAGTGCGCATTGCGCAATGAGACCACCGTGGAGAAGGTCGGATCGATTGCGGAAATGCCCAACAGGGTCTGCAATGTCTGCGCGATCCATGCGCCGTGCGAGAACACGAACAGGTCCGTGTCGTCTCCGGCACGCGTGGACCAGTCCTCAAGAGCCTCCACACCGCGCCTGCCCACGGTTTCCTTGGGTTCGGCACCATACTTCAGTTCACCGCCCCGAGACTCCATCCAGGAACGAAAGTCCTCAGGATAGCGTTCGGCCAGTTCGGCCACGGCATGGCCATCCCAATCGCCGAAGCTGCGTTCGCGAACGCGAGGATCATCGACGGGCTCGATTCCGCCCAATACGTCGGCGAAAGCCTGCGCGGTGGCGTGCGCGCGCTTCAAATCGGAGCAGACAATGAATCGGTGGTCGATTTCCGGCCGACGATCGACGTACAGGCTTTTCAAGGCCGCGGCGGTCTGCTTGACCTGCCATTCACCCACGGCGTCCAGCGGAATATCGACCTGGCCTTGGAGCTTATGGGCGGCGTTATAGGAAGTGCGTCCATGACGGATAAGAAAAATGGAACGAACATGATTGGTCATAGTGACGATCCTTTCGGTTCCAGTGAGGAAACATGGAAAAAAAAGGGAGGGCTGCTTGGTGCCGTCAATGACGTTCGGCAACAAGCAGCTCGACACGCGAATATCAGCGCATATCAGCGTTATGCGATTCGCACGTTACGCGGTGGCGACGGCAGCAGCGTCCGCATGCTCCGCCGTTTCCGGGTGTACGAGTTGAAGATCGATGGCCGGGCAGTCGCGCCAGAGTCGTTCGAGCCCGTAGAATTCGCGTGATTCCTCGTGCATGACATGAATCACGAAATCACCATAGTCAAGCAGCACCCACTGGCCCTCGGTCAGGCCCTCGCGAGAGCGCGGCTGACGGCCGGAGCACTTAAGGAACAGGTCCTTTTCGATTTCCTCGGCCACGGCCAGTACCTGGCGCTCGTTGGAGGCGCCGGCAATCATCATGATGTCGGTGATGCCAAGCAGGTCGGCTACGTCGAAGGCCACGATGTCGGTGGCTTTGATACGGTCCGCGGCCTCGGCGGCCATGCGGACGGCGTTGATGGAATCCTGAAGTGCGGTCATGGTTCAGCGCTCCCAGGAGGGCTTCCAGCCCTCGACGTTGTGCTGCGTGTTCTCGGAGTAGACCATCGTGTCGCTCGGCACGGCGTGGCGCACCACGGAGCCGGCGCCGGTGGTCACGTTGTCGCCCACTTCAACTGGGGCCACGAACAGGTTGCCGGCACCCACATGGCAGCCGGAGCCGATGGTGGTGCGGTTCTTGTGCACGCCGTCATAGTTGGCGGTGATAGTGCCGCCGCCGATGTTGGTGTGGTCGCCGAGCTGGGCGTCGCCCACGTAGCTCAGATGCGGCACCTTGGTGCCGTTGCCGATGTGCGCCTTCTTCATTTCGACGAACGCACCGGCCTTGGCATCCTCGCCGAACTCGTTGCCTGGGCGCAGGTAGGTCCACGGGCCGATGTTCGTGCGTGCGCCGATGTGCGATTCCTGCACGCGGGAACGCTCGACCACGGCACCTTCGTCCACGGTCGCGTCAATGAGGGTGGTGTACGGGCCGACGATGGCGTCCTCGCCGACCACCGTGTGGCCCTGCAGGAAGGATCCGGGCAGGATGGTGGCGTCGCGGCCGATCTGGACGTCGTCCTCGATCCAAGTGGTTTCCGGATCAAGAATGGTCACGCCATTGCGCATCCAGCGCTCGCAGACGCGGCGGTTGTAGGTCTTGGACAGCGCGGCCAGCTGCACGCGGTCGTTCACGCCTTCGACGGTGAGCGGATCCGGGGCGGCGAACGCGCCGACCTTGCCAGCCGCCTTGGCGGTTTCCAGCGCGTCGGTCAGATAGAATTCACCCTGCGCGTTGTTCGACTTCAGTCCGGCGATTGCCTCGGTAAGCACGGAAGCCTCGAACACGTAGACCGAGGTGTTCACTTCCTGCACGGCGAGTTCGCTGCGGTTGGCGTCCTTCTGTTCGACGATGCGCAGCACGTTGCCTTCGCGATCACGGATGATGCGGCCGTAGCCGGTCGGGTCGTCGAGGATAGTGGTGAGCACAGTGGCACCGTTGCCGGAGGCGGTGTGGAATTCGACCAGACGATGGAGCGTCTCGCTGTCGAGCAGCGGCATGTCGGAGGCGGCGATCAGCACCGGGCCATCGACCTTGCCAGCCTCGGTGAGCTGCGCCATTGCGCACTGCACGGCGCGGCCGGTGCCGGGAATGTCGTCCTGGTTCACAATGGTGACCTGCTCGTCATAGGAGCGGGCGGCTTCGGCGACGCGCTCGGCCTGGAAGTGTACGACCACGGCCAGCGTGTCGGGATTCAGGGCGGCCACCGAATCCATGACCCTGTTCAGGAAGGTCTTGCCTGCAAATGTATGCAGCACCTTCGGCTTGTTGGAACGCATGCGGGTACCCTCGCCGGCGGCGAGGACGATGGCTGCGGATAATGCCATAACTGACGTATTCCCTTCGATCGGAATGTCTATTGAGGGTGGAAACACCTCAAAACAATAGACGGCCGCCCGGATGTCGAGCGGCCGTCAGCCGTTCCCCCACCTGGACTCGAACCAAGACAAAGGGTTCCAAAGACCCGTGTGCTGCCATTACACCATGGGGGAGTCGTGGGCTTTCGGCCCACAAGTGTTCATTTATACCATACTGTCGGTATTTACCGAAAAACTACGCCATGTCGCGTCTCGCATCGTGTGCTTTTCGCGAACAAACACGCACGCAATCAGGCGAACAGGAAGCCTTGACCGTGGTGCTCGGGGTAGGTGTCGAACAGTTCGGCGACCGAGCCGTCCTCGAATACGGCGCGGATGGCGCTGGCCAGCAGCGGGGCGATCGACAGGACGGTCAAGCCATCCCAGCGCTTCTCCTCGGGAATCGGCACGGTGTCGGTCAGCACGACCTCGCGCGCACCGCAGTTCTTGAGTCGCTCGATGGCCGGGCCGGAGAGCACGCCATGCGTGGCGACCACGGTCACCGACTTGGCTCCCGCGTCCTGCAGCACGTGGCATGCGCCCGCGATGGTACCGGCGGTGTCGATCAGGTCATCGACAAGCACGCAGTCTTTGCCGGCGACGTCGCCGACCACACGGTTGGCGACCGCCTGGTTCGGGCGGGTGATGTCGCGAGTCTTGTGTACGAAAGCGAGCGGGCCGCCGCCGAGACGTTGCGCCCACTGCTCGGCCACGCGAATGCGGCCGGCGTCGGGGGAGACGACGGCGACGTTGTCGAGATGGCCCTGGAAACGATCACGGATGTAGTCGACCAGCACCGGCATGGCCACCAGATGGTCGACCGGGCCGTCGAAGAAGCCTTGGGACTGCGCGGCATGCAGATCGACCGACATGATGCGGTCGGCACCGGCGGTCTTCAGCAGGTCGAACACCAGACGGCAGGAGATGGGCTCGCGGCCGCGGTGCTTCTTGTCCTGACGGGAGTAGCCGAGCAACGGGCAGACCGCAGTAATGGAACGGGCCGAGGCGCGCTTCAATGCGTCGATCATGATGAGCTGCTCCATGATCGCCTTGTTGATGGGCTTGTAGTGGCTTTGCAGCACGAACACATCGGCGCCACGCACCGATTCGGTGTAGCGCACGTACATCTCGCCGTTGGCGAAATCGTATGCGGTGGTTTCAAGGACGTCGATGCCGAGCTGCTCGGCGACATCCTCAGCCAACTTCGGATGAATCCTTCCCGTAACGAGAATAAGATTCTTATCGGGCTTCCCTTCAAGGATTGCGCTCACCATGTCTCCCAACGTGTGGTCTCGTTGATGCAGTCTTCAGCATAGCCGTTCTTCACGACCGGTTGGACAACTCAGCGTTGCCTGCCGTTCACCTGCCGCTTGCGATCCATTGTTCGATGGCCTGTTTGACCGCCTTTGCATAGATATCGCTATCCATGCTCGGGTGGATGCCGTCGGAGCCGAGCACCTGCGCGTTCGCGTTGGCTGTGGCATTCCAATCCACCAGCACCACATTGTCCGGATGCGCGGCCGCATAGTCGGCAAGCATCCGGTTGGTAGGCGGAATCCACGTACGGTCTCCGTGGGCATTGACCAGTACCAGCACACGGTCGGGGCCGATCATATTACGAATCCGGTCCAGCTGATCAGGGGTGATTGCCGAATTGGTGCCAAGGCCGATCAGCACCCATTGCCGCAGACTGCCGGCGGACAGATCGTTGCCGATGAGTTCGGGGGCGACCAGGATGGAGCGGGAAACGCTCGCGTCGGTCTGAATGCCGGGGAAGACTTCCGAAAGGCCCTGTGATGAGGCCAGCATCACCGAATCGCCTATGGCGGTAATCTGATCGCCGGTGGGCATCTCATGCTTGGGCTTGGGCGGTGCCGGCACGGCATGGCGCAGCAGCACGTGTTCGGTTTTCTGTATGCGTTCCAGTTGTGCGGCCTGTTGCTCCAGCTGGATCTGCATGGCGGTTTTCGCAGGTGCATGAGTAATGCCCTGCGCGCAGCCGACCAACGACAGCGCCAGGATGACGTCAACGGCAATAACCCGGGCCGCATGATTCTTCTTGTTCGTGCGAAGGGGCACCACGACGGATAGTACCGAGTGCGTTGCCGCCGGTTTCTCCACCATCAGCCAGGAAATCATCACCGCAATGGCGGTGAGCAACGCGGTCATGATGAGAGGCCAAGGCCCTACTGCCTTGAAGATCTTCGAGGCAAGGGAGCTGGAAAGAATCCACAACGGCCAGTGCCACAGGTAAATGCCGTACGAATACTTGCCGAGGGCGGCCAATGGCTTGAACACCATGAGGCTTTGCATCCAGGAATCGTCGGAGATGGAACCGGCAATCAGCAGCACGGACAACAGGCTGGACAATATGATGCCGCCGCGGAAGGCGAATGCATCCTGTTTGCCGATAACCGTCATGGTGACCAAGGCGATCAGGCTAAGGAATGCCAATACCGGTGCCGTCGCATTCCAGATGCGATGCTCTACAGGAATCTGAGGTAACGGAGCCCGGTACGTGGCGGCCGAAGCGCTCGATCTAATGGTGCGGGGCATCGGCACAGCTCTCTGACGAGCGTGGCCCAACTGAGGAGCGGTGACCCACCAGGCGAGAGCCACGCCCAGCATCAGGCCCATGCTGTGGGTATCAGTACCGAAGTAGACGCGGGTGGGGTCGCCCTTGGGCGCGTACATCACCCACATGGCGATACTGCTGAACGCCGCGAGTCCCAGTGGGATGAGTGAGGGCAGTTTCGTCTGGCGGAGCTTCCACATCAGCCAGACGATGAACGGCACAATGACGTAGAACTGCATGAGCACGCCAATGAACCACAGATGGCGAAACACCTGCGGGTTCATCTGGTCGAAATAGCTTTGGCCTCCGGCAATGGCGTACCAGTTGTAGCAGCCCAGCAGCACGGTGATGACTTGGTCGCGGATGGAAACCAGGATGTCGTGATCGAACAGCCAGCCGACGGAGACGATGACCGGAATCAGCAGAAACAGCGCCGGATAGAGACGTACTGCACGCTTGGGAATATATCGCACGAGATTCAGCGATCCGGTTTTCGCCAGAGAACGAATCAGACTGACGGCAATCAGAAATCCGGAGACGGTGAAGAACACGTCGACTCCGTAGAATCCGCCTGGCAGCCGTTGCTGCATGCAGTGGTACAGCACAATGGCTATCAGCGCCAGTCCTTTAATGCCGTCTAAACCCACGAACCGCTTCACGGATAATCCTTCTCTCACCGTAGTGCTGATGGCATTCCCCGTTCTCTCCGGCAAACGGAAAACAAGCCCAGCATGGTCGAGGGGAGAGACAACGCGACAGCAGCGAATCGTCAGGCCGCATGCTGCATGGTAGTCGTCAAAGAGTTTGCCGCCGAATTCCAGATAGAGTTTGCCGCCGAATTACGCGATGCGCTTTCTGATGTTGGCGGCTTGCAGCTCGATGTATTTTTCGTTGTCGAATTTCTGGCGCATAGAGGTCGGCATCCCTTTCCGAACGACGTCGTAAACGGAAAAATTATACCGGACATCGTCGGCAACAAAAAATGGGATCCCCCGATGGAGAATCCCATTCGTCATAGAGAGCAATTACTTCCACTCACCAAAGTAAAACTGGTTCTAAACAATACCGTTTAGGGGATTTGATGGCTCTTCCGATTTTGGTGTGTAAAGGTGTGGTTTCAGAGGTGGTTTTGGACGGCTTGTCTGAATCCGCCGGTGTGGAGCAGGCTTCTGGTGATGTAGT
>JAIJEI010000106.1 GCA_022739095.1 Bifidobacterium sp. | reverse complement strand
GAAATCGGCGTGAAGCCGGGCATGGTGTTGATTTCGTTGACCATCACCGTGCCATCAGGCGTCACGAAGGTGTCCACACGGCTCAAGCCGGCACCATCCACGGCCTTGAACGCGCGACGGGCCACGTCACGCACGTCCTCAAGCACGCTGACCGGCAGATCGGCCGGTACTTCCACGTGGCTGGCGGAGGCATCCATGTACTTGGAGTCGAAATCGTAGAACTGGTCGTCGTTCTGATGATCGAGCACGATTTCGCCGGGCCAGCTAGCTTCAGGCTCATCGCCAGCCTTCGGGCACAGCACGGCACATTCGATTTCGCGGCCATCGATCCCCTGCTCAACGAGCACCTTCCAATCATGCTCGCCGGCGGTGGCGATGGCGGCGGCCAGACGATCCTGCTGGGTCTCGCGGTCATCGGCTTTCTCAACCTTGGTCACACCGAAGCTGGAGCCGGCGCGCGAAGGCTTGACGAACAGCGGATAGGTAAGACCGGCGTCCTCAATCTTGGCAAGCACATCGGCGGCGGTGAAGTTGCGCGCATCGACCATCACACCGGGTGCGGTAGGAATGCCGGCGGCACCCAGCACCACTTTGGTGTAATGCTTATCCATGCAGGCGGCGGAAGCAAACACTCCGCACCCCACATACGGCACACCCATCATTTCCAGCAGGCCTTGAACCGTGCCGTCCTCGCCATGGGGGCCGTGCAGCACTGGCAGTACCGCGTCCACATGGCCAAGGGATGTCAGCACATGGTGCATTTCCGGGTCGGACATGCTGACGAAGCCGGTGCCGAAGCCGGAATCGGCGGAATTGATGTGGCTGGGCTCGCCGATGAAGAAACCGTCCTGACCGCGAGAGGGGTCAAGCATCACCGGGCGCGATTCCGGGGTGATCTTTACGGTCGGCAGCTCGCCGCCGTCCAAGTTCCAGCCACGAGGATCTTCGCCATTGATGATCCACTTGCCGTCCTTGGTGATGCCGACCGGAATCGGTTCGAACCGTTCAGTGTCCATGGCCCCTAGCACACCGGCAGTGGAGATGCAGGAAATCGAATGCTCGTCTGCACGCCCACCATAGAGCACCACAACACGCTTCTTGGCCATAACCATCCTTTTGTTGAAACTACAACCGTTTTCAAGCCTATGCTTTGCACCGCCAACCGGACCGAACCGCGCTCGGACCGCCGCACACCAGTCTACTCGTGCATGCCAACGCCGTATACGCCACGTATACGCCACTTCTCTCGTTATTCGCCGGTAATCTCGTGACCGAACAGTCCGGCAAGCATCTCCGAGCAGGAAATGCCTTCGTTCAGCACGCGGCTCATCTGATACGCCAACGGGGTCGGCACATCAAGCTGATCGCCAAGAGCCACCACCGCATCCGTGGTGGGCACACCTTCGGCCACACCGTTGCTGACCTTGGTGGCCTCTTCGACCGTCAATCCCTTGCCGAGATTCGCGCCGAACGTGTAGTTACGAGACAGCGGAGAGCCACAGGTGGCGATGAGATCGCCCACACCGGCCAAGCCGAAGAAGGTCTTGGGATCGGCGCCAGCGGCTGCGCCCAGTGCAGTCAGTTCGGCCAGTCCACGAGTTTCGATCATGGCTGCGGTGTTCTCACCGTAGCCGGCGCCACGGGCCATGCCCACGGCCAGTGCGGTCACGTTCTTCAGGCTGCCGCACATTTCCAGACCGATGACGTCAGTGGTTACGAACAGCTTGAAATAGGAGGTGGTGCAGGCTTCGGCCACCTTCGTGGCATTATCGAGATTCGCGCAAGCCACTACGGTGGCGGCGGGATGACGATCGGCGATTTCCTTGGACAGGTTCGGTCCGGAAATGGCGGCGAATCGGTCGGCCGGCAGGTCAAGGGATTCACGGACGACTTCGTCCATACGCTTGTTGGTGCCACGCTCGATGCCCTTCATCAGGCTGACGACGATGGCGTGATCGGGAATCAGTCCCTTGAATTCGACGAGGGCCACGCGTGCGAACTGCGCGGCGATGGCCACGACTACGATGTCCGCGTTCTTGACGGCTTCGGCGCGGTCCCCGGTGGCGGTCATGCTGTCCGGCAGCTTTTCGACGGACGGCAGGCGCACGGCGTTGTGGTGGTGATCGCGAATGTCCTCGACAACCCGCTGCTCCTTGGCCCACATGGTCACCGTGTTGCCGGCGTCCGCCAGCACCTGGCCGAAAGCGGTACCCCATGCTCCTGCACCGAGAACCGTTATATTTTTACCCATATCAAATTCCTACCTTCGCTTGTCGCGCAACTTCATCGGCACAATCTTGTGCCATGCTACTCGCCTAGGCTCCCCGTACGGGAACCGGTGCGGCTACTTCTCAGCCGGAAACGGGCCGCCGGCTTCAGGCCAAGGCTTACGACTCATGCTGCGGTAGTCCCAGTAGCCTTCAGCAGGGAACTGCTCACCACGAATCTCCTCCAATACTGTGTTCATGCGTTTGAGCACACGCCACATCAGCTCGTTCACGGCCTCGGCAGGCGGCTCTTCACCCCATGAGTCCATGTCGGCAAGCAGATCGGAGTAATCGAGCGCATGGTCATAGCACATCACCACGTTTTTGCGCGGCCATGGCCACCAGTGGTTGATGGAGGCGGCACCCCACGTCACCGCCGGGTACAGCGGCACTTGGTGTCCCAGTCTGCGTGAGGATTCAAGGGCGATATATCCCACGCCCTCCTTAATGCTCATCACCCATTTTTTCGGGTCGCGGGTCACGGTGCCTTCCGGCCAGACCGTCAGCGGGCGGCCGGACGTCAGGATATCAATCGAGGTCTCTTCGATCTGCTTGGCTTTGCCCGAATGGCGCTGCACCGGCTGCATGCCGACCAACTGGAACCACTTGCCGATCAATGGCCACTTCGCCATCTCGGCCTTGGCCATGTAACGGGGGCGGCGGCCCATGTGGAACAGGCTCATCATCGGCACGAACACATCAAACATGGTGACATGACTGGCGGCGGTGATGAACGGTCCGGTTTCCGGCACCTGTTCCAGGCCCCAGGCCTTGGTCTTGCAGCTGGCGCGGAACACAATGGACACCCCTCCCAGCAGTCGTTTGGTGGCCTTGGGATTCTGGGCGTTGATTTCCGGCTGATTGGGCGTGCGAGGGCCGGTCGGGTAATACTGTGTCGAGTCCACAAGCGTGTGGCGGGCGGCCAGACGCTTGACCTGCTCATCACTCAGCGGGCTTACGACCGAACGCGGCGACGGTTTTCCTTTGGATGCCATGGTCTCTATTGTGGCACGGACCACCGCCCAACGATCCCAGCGCAACAATCCCCGGAATGCGTCGCACAATACGCGGCGGCCCATCTGCACACATCATGCGCGCAGACGGGCCGCCGGGAAAACGTTCGAATCACTCCACCGCGATGGCGTCGATCTCCACGAGCGCACCCTTGGGAATCATGTTGTTGCCAAAGGCCACGCGGGCGGGCTTGACGGAGCCGATGAACGCCTCAGCGTAACGTGCGTCCACTTCCTTGAAGTCCTCGACGTTCTTCAGGTAGATGGTGGCGCGGCACACATGCTCAATGCCGGTACCGGCAGTGTCGAGAATGTGCTTAATATTCTTCAGCGCCTGTGCAGCCTGTTCCCCGGCGGTTTCGCCCGCCAGTTCGCCGGTGGCCGGATCAATGCCCAGCTGGCCGGATACGAACACGAAGCCATTGGCCTTCACCGCCTGGCTGTATGCGCCCAGCGCGGCCGGCGCCTCGGAAGTAGCTACGGCTTCCATCTTTTCGCTCATATTGTGCTCCTCCTCATCTTGGGGCGTCCACCTGCTGCGGCCGGCGCCGGTACACATCACCACCGGCTACGACCAATCGCACGATCAGCAACGATTGGCAATGCCGATTACGTAGCAGTCTACTGAGCGAAGTCGCGTTTAACGCGCATGATGCCCGGCATACGGCCATCAACAGACTATTCCTTGCTATTCCAGACGATTCCAGACGATTCGGCTACCGTTCTCGCCAAACCGGGCGGTTTTCCCCACGACCCAAGCGAGTCAGCATCACTGGCCTTGTCATTGCCGACACCAGCACCAGTCTCGCACGCGCCGAATATGCAAAAGGCTTCCGGCGGTCAGCCGAAAGCCATGCTGGTGGGCTTGATGGGGATCGAACCCACGACCTTCTGTTCCGGAGACAGACGCTCTATCCACTGAGCTACAAACCCGAGCAACCCCTTTACTGTACACCACATTACGTTGCATGCGGCACATACGTCGCCGAAATAACGAGAAAATCGCCATTATCGGCTCTACAATGGGGTTATGTCGGAACCTACAGATGACTTCGAATACGAACGCCGTTTCTTCTGCCGCGAGCTGCCGGCGGAATACGACGACGGCGACGCCCCGGCCCTCATCATCCAGAGCTACTACGTGCATGCCGACAATTACGCCTTGCGCGTGCGGCTGGTCTCGCACAAGGTTCACGTCGACATGACGCCCGACGTAAATCCGGTGGCCGTGCTGGACGAATACCGCGACCGGTTCTCGGAAGCGTATGTCACCGTCAAAGGTCCGTCCGTGGGCGGCACGCGCTACGAGGTCGAGCGCGAGATCGACACGCGCATCGCCGCCGAACTCATCAAGCGCGGCGGCTCGGTAATCATCAAGAACCGGTATTCCGTGTGGATTGCGGAAGACGGCTGGAGCGTGGACGTGTTCGGCGGGCCGAACGCGCCGCTGATCGTGGCCGAAGCCGCACGATCCGGGCCGGTTACCAATCTGACGATTCCGAAATTCTGCATCACCGAAATCACCGATCAGGCACGATTCAATAACGATGGTCTCGCCAACCGTCCGTTCTGCAAGTGGGCGGACGATTTCGAGGCGGAGCTGGTGCTGGAGGGGCCAAGGTTCCAGCAGTATTTCGGGAAGAATCGGATGGTTTAGGGGAAGCAATCAAGTACGCTCGCGAGCTCCCCTCAGTCATCTACGATGGCAACTCCCCTCAAAGAGGGGAGCCGAAACCAATCAGTACATGAGGGTGGCTAGGCGACGGCGGGCGCGGGCCAGGCGCGGGTCGGTGGGTTCGGGGATGGCGAAGTATTCGAGCAGACGCTTGCGAACCGGCTCGATATCGGCCTTGTGCCCGGCGGCCAAAAAGTCCAGCAGACGGTCGAAAGCGTCTTGAATCTGGCCACCGATCATGTCGATATCGGCCACGGCCAACTGCGCTTCCACATCGTCCGGCGCGGCGGCGGCCGCAGCACGTACGTCACGTACATCAGCGGACCCGGAGCGGGCCAGCAACAGTGCCTTCGCACGTTCGCGGGCGGCCAACGCATCGGACGGGTCGGATTCAAGCACGCGTTCGTATTCGGCGGCGGCACCGGCGTAATCGCCCTCCTCGGCCAGACGATGGGCCTCGGCATGCTCCGGCGGCACCTGCTCAGCACCCGCGCCGGCACCGGTGGCACCAGCGCTCTTGGCTGCATCGGAATCAGGATCACCCGAGTACGGCGCGGTACCGTTCACGCCAGACTGCGCGGCGGCCTGAATAATCTTCGGAATCACCTCGTCGGTAAGTTGCTTGAGCTCGTCGTCGCCCGGCAGCCCCTGCAACAGCGGCATCGGACGGCCGGCAATCAACGCGAACAGTGCGGGCGCGCCCTGCACCTGCAGCGCCTGGGCAATCGAGGGATTGGACGAGATATCGATACGGGAGAGCTGAATCTGGCCGTTCAGGGCGTTCACCGCGTCGCCCAACGCGCGGGCCATCGGGAACAGACGGTCATCGGTCGGCACCCACAGGAGCAACAGGATCGGGAAGGTCGCGGAGGTCTGCACCATTGCCTGGAAGGTGTTCTCGGTGGTGTCGATCACGTACCCACCAGCGGCAGGAGCGCCGCCCGCCTGGCCGGGCTCGGCCTTGACCTGATGCTTCAGCGCCTCCAAATCAACGGCGCCCGCCAATGAGACTCCCGGATTGAACTGCTGCTCTGCCATAATGCCTCCCGATTCCACGCGATTCGCGTACAACAACAATCACATCTGCTGACATTGATTGTAATGCCGATTCCCACCGCGTAGGGATTCTTCCACTACGCGGTGAAATTCCCACCGCGTAGCAGAACGCCCACCACGATGTGACCCCAAACGTCACCATTGTGCGAAAGGTAGAATTTACCGACATCGTGGTGGACGAATCACATTGTGGTGGGGCGTTAACCGCACGGTGGGCGGCGGCAACAATTACAGCGCTTCGACCTTTACCGGCTGACGGTCGGCACCCACGGCGGTGATCTGCTCACCGGAGCTTGCCAACGGAATGTACAAGGCCACCACGTTCACATACGTGACCTTCATGGTGCTGGTGTATTTGTCGCTATTGAACAGCGCCTTCTCGTCGTCGGAAGCCGGCTGCGATTCGCGGCCATTCCCCGCCTTGCGAGTCCATTCGCCGTTAATACGGCCAACCACCAAATCACCGGCACCGTCTGCAGCACGCATCACCCACATCTGTTCAGGCACAGCGGTGAATTTTTGCTCCTGCGTACCGTTGTTGCGTTGCATACCTTCCTGCACCTTGGCCGTGGTATTGGCCAGTTCCTGGCGCAGCAAATCGTCTGCGAACTTGGAAGCGTATTGACTCTTGGAGCCGTTCTGCAGCACATCGGCGTATTGGGTCAAGGCATCGGCGGGAGTGGCCACCAGCTTCTCATCCTTTGCGGTGCCCATCTGCGAGCCAATAGTCGGAATCTCGAACTTCGGCAGCTTGGCCCCCTCAAACAGACGGGCCATGGCCATCAGCTTGTAATTCTGCTGGGCGGATTCCTGATCGAAGACCAGCAAACGCTTGGACTGCTGATCTTCGGTGGTGGTCGTGATGGTGAACACCGAGCG
>JAIJEI010000105.1 GCA_022739095.1 Bifidobacterium sp. | reverse complement strand
TTTATCTTGGCCGAAAACATCCTACCCGGAAAGCGCTCTTCATCTACTCCCACAACGGCTCAACGACGAACCCACACCCACAAAAACAACAGAAGCGCCGAAGTTGTTGGCGTGGCTCATACTGATGTGACCCGGTTTTTGTTCCGCATTTCCTCTCACTTGATAGGAGATGCGGAACAAAAACCAGGTCACATCAGAGCCATACCATCAACTCAGTAGAGGATTCGCCCCGCTGACAGACCGGGGAGCGAAGCAAACCCTCGAATCATCTGAAGAAGCGCCCCGCTAAGCCCGGCCTTACCGCCGGGGAGCCGGTCCCAAGGACCGCCGGGCACGTACTTCGGCGGGAATCAGCCCCATGCCGTGCTGGGTGGTCAGGAAGGTCGGCTCGCCGCCCTCCCCCAGCAAGCGCAGCGTCTCGCGCATGGCGGCCACGCCGAGCCCCTCGAAATCGGGATGCACGGTGGTCAACGGCGGGTACATGTTATCCACGCCAGACATGTCGTCGAATCCGACCACGCTGATGTCTTGCGGAATCCGCAGCCCGTGCTCATGCAACGCGCGCATGATGCCGACGGCCTGATTGTCGTTCGCGGCGACGACCGCGGTGGGCAACGCCGTGCCTCGACGCCCATACTCATCAATGAGATGATTCATGTGCGCATATGCCTCAGAGGCATCCCACGTATGGCAGCGCACGATCTGCGAATCGATGGATCGGGAGGCGGCGAGCTTGCGCCACGCATCCAGTCGGGTGTGGGCGTCGCGCCATTCGTTGGGACCGGCAAAATACAGAGCCGATTTGTGCCCGTATTCGCCCAGCAAGGCCACCACTTTGGCCATTGCACCCCACTGGTCGATACCGACCAGCGCAGTGCGACGCTTGTTTTCGGTGGAGATAAGGCCCAATCCCTCACGCACGGTCATTTGGCCGTGGGTGGCGGTGACGATGACGCGTGGCTGAGTGACTCGCGCACGGCAGGCGGCGGCGAACATCACGTCGGTCGGGGTCAGGAAGATGAAGGCGTCGACGTTCTGCTCATTGAAGGTGTCGCACAGGTTGTCGAAGTCGGTCTGCGTGCACAAGGCCTCGTGGACCATCATCACGCTCATGAACAGACCGTGCTCGCGGGCCATGGATTCGATGGAGGAGATGGAGGAAATCAGGCCGAAGAATTTGAGGCCTCCGGCAATCAGGCCTATGGTGCGCGAACGGCGGGAAGCCAGTGCGCGCGCGGAATTGGATGGGCGGTATCCGAGTTGGTCAATGGCGGCCTGAACTCGCGCACGGGTGGCGTCGGAAACGTCCGGCGAGTCATTGATCACACGGGAGACGGTTTGGTGGCTGACTCCGGCGAGCTTGGCCACTTCGAACATGGACGGACGTTTGCTTGGCTTGCGGCTGGTCACCATACTGTCTAACCTCCCCGCTGGCGGCCGGCATCCGTGCACAGCCAATCTTGTACCTTAATCAATACTGACTTTAGCGCGTCCACAACAGTTTTGCGTTAGCGCTCACACTGTCGTGTCGCACGCGGCTCAGGCCAGGTGCCATGAGACACGATGGAGCGGAGTCGGCCCGTGTTCGGCGATGGCGGTACGGTGTGCGGCGGAACCATAACCCTTGTTATGAGCCCATTCGTAGGCGGCGTAGCGTGGGTTGCTTTGCGCGAGGTCGACCATCAGCCGGTCTCGGGTCACTTTGGCGATGACCGCTGCGGTGGCGACGGTGGCGCAATGCTGGTCGCCTTTGACTTTGGTCGTTATATCGGCTGGAATCGGCACGTCCGGCGCGTCGAACGTGTTGAGCGCCTTGGTGATGTAATCGCTCGGCCCGTCGAGAATTCCGGCGACTTTGGGCAGAGCGCGAACGCTTCCCCCACAATTTCCAATGGATTCCCCTACGGAGTCTCCCGGACGACCTTTCACAATCTCCCCCGAAGCCTTTTTTACCGGCAATGGCCCTCCAAGCCGAAACCCAAGTTCGCGTTCGACTTGACTGAGCGCACGCAACGCGGCCACGCCAAGCGCGTAGGTGATGCCCCATTCGTCGATCTCGGTGTTGCTGGCCTGGCCTATGGCGTAGGCCGCGCACCAGTCGCGCAATTCGTCGAAAATGGCTTCGCGCCGGTGCTCGGTGAGCATTTTGGAGTCGGCCACGCCGTCCGGCACGCCGAGGTAGGTCCGACCGGACAGTTCGACGGCATCATCGCCATCCAACGGTGCCAGATCACGGGCCCAAATGGCGGCGCACCCGACCATCACCGGGCCGGCGAGCGCGCCGCGGCCGACTTCATCGAATCCAGTAATAAGGTCATAGCCTTGAGCGGCAAGGCTGCGTTCCAAGTCAAGTGTCGGGGTAATCATGCGCGGCTCCCATCGTCTCACAATGGTTAGGATTCAGACGGTCCAAGATTCATATGGTTCAGGATTCAGACGGCCCGGAACTCAATCAGTTCAAAGACTCACACGGTTCAAAAAGATTCAGGAGGCCGAGCCGGAAGCGTCAGGCACGTCCTTGAAGACTTCGTGGTGGTCATCAATCGCACCAAGCCGGTCAAGCGGCCAGTATTTCGCGATTCCGACTCCGACCACATCGGAGATGGGAACCAAGCCGAGATCGCCGTCGTCCTGATGGTAGCGGGAGTCGGCTGAATTGGCGCGATTGTCGCCCATGACGAACACGTGGTCCTCGGTCACGGTCACCGAGAACGGGAAGGCGCTCGGGTCCACGCCGGGGCGAATATAGGAGGTCTCATTGATGGCCACGCCGTTGACGGTCACCGGCTGTCCCGCGCCCTTGCATTCGACCACGTCACCGGGCAGGCCGATCAGTCGCTTGATGAGGTAGCCGCCACCGGGAGCGCTGCTCTGCTCCTCGTTCAGCCAGTTGTTGGGATCTTTGAATACCACGACGTCGCCGCGCTGCAGATCGAAGATCTTGGGGGTCAGCTTGCTGGTGGCCACGCGATCGCCGGGCACCATGGTGTCCATCATCGAGCGCGAAGGAATCTCGTAAAAGCCGACGGCGAAAATGCGGATCAGCAGCACGATAAGCACGGGAACGCCGCACCACAGGAAAAAGTCGCGTAGGGTGAAGTGGTCATCATCTGACGATGATGCCGCCGCGGCATTCGCACCCGCGCCAGCGGAAGAAGCGGCGTGCGCCGGGCGCGCCGGTGCCGGGGGAACCGGGGACAGGGCGATGCCGTGGTCGGCGACTTGGAACGTGCGGGAATCGCGGGCACCGGCCTCGTCATCATACGAGGTCTGATTGCTCTCCTGATTGTCGGAAATCGGGAATTCGCCGTTATCCTGATCGTCCTGCATACCATCTCCTCGCGATTCATGCTGCCGGATATGAGGGGTGCCGGCGCCCGTCCATCATACGTGGAAAATACGAAAACAGCCCGAAACCGAAACGGTTTCGGGCTGAATTTCACGGTTTATTCGCGCACCTGCATCATCAGGCTCACGATTGCACCCGCGAATCGACTCACTTAGCGGAGTTGTCGCGGCGCTCGGCAATACGAGCGGCCTTACCGCGCAGAGCGCGCAGGTAGTACAGCTTGGCGCGGCGCACACGGCCCTTACGCACGAGCTTGATGGAGTCGATGGACGGGGAGTGCACCGGGAAGCGACGCTCCACACCAGTGCCGAAGCTGATCTTGCGGACCACGAAGGTCTCACGCACGCCAGCGCCCTTACGAGCGATCACCACGCCGGTGAAGGTCTGGATACGGGAGTTGTTGCCTTCCTGGATCTTCACGTTCACGTCGACGGTGTCGCCGGGACGGAAGGCCGGGATTTCCTCGGCCGGCTTCATGTGCTTGGCGTCAAAAGCCTCAACAGCGTTAACCATTGTTTTCCTTCAGTGCTGCCGCATATCAGCCACAGATCTGGGGCCATCCACGCGATTGCGCATCACGTGCGTTGGCCTGTTCTCGTTATCCCTCGGGTTTGCCCTTGGGAAGCCTGCCGATCCGCCAAAAGTCAGGCCTTGCGGCCGTTCGGACTGGACCCATGGAGACGTGGGCTTATGCGGCGGCCCACTTCTCGACACAGCAACCGTCAATTGTACGGATTATTGCGGACAGAATGGCTGCCGGATGGCATGCCAACACCAAGGCACTGCGACGTAGTTGACAGGTTCGCCGAGGGGCTTTATCTTGGGAGCGTCGGTAGGCGAGGCTACCGCAGGGATATGGGTTGCTGCCGCTAACAGTGGAGACACTGCATGCAGGTCAGCAGTTCTTGTCGGATCAAGGCATGAACTAACGCAATTCCCCCGCCCTGCGATGCTGAAGCTTGAACGATGGCTCGAATCGGCGGATTCGAATACTTTCCGCCCCTCCTGCTGGTCGCATGGATACCGACGATGGTATTGATCTGGCGTTTCAGCGCACGGCTTGAAGGAGGTGAGAGTCCGATGGACGGTGATTATTCCAGTAGCTCCGCCGCCGGCAACAGTCATAGTTGCGGTGGTGATGACTTTGTTTTCTTATATTTCGTTATCCGGAAGTCGAGCTCTCGCCTGTAGTGCTCCTTGGATAACCCTTGCATAATTCGTCTTTCCTATGCATAGGGAGGTCTTTTCCATGACCATGTTTTCATTCAATCGCGTCGACGCGCATCCAGATACGTCGGCCCGCAACCCTTCCACCGCCACGTCCGATCGCCAGCCATTCGCCGTACGTCTGGCCTCCGACGTACTGGTCGTAGCCGGTATCCTGGCGCTGTTCGGTCTGATCGCTTGGATTCTGCCGGCGATCGGCGAACCGATCGGCCCAAAAGGCGTGCCATCACAAGTCAGTACGAATCTCGCCGACCTGCCGTATTACGCGCTGCGCTCGGTGTTCCGTATGTTCGTGGCACTGTTCTTCTCGCTGGTGTTCACGTTCATCTACGGCACGGCGGCCGCGCGCTGCCGCCGCCTAAGCCGCGTGCTGATTCCTCTGCTGGACATTCTGCAGTCGGTACCGATTCTGGGCTTTCTTTCGGCCACCATCACCATCTGGATGGTGCTGTTCCCCGGCTCGATGCTGGGCGTGGAAGCCGCGTCGATTTTCGCGATCTTCACCAGCCAGGCCTGGAATATGGCGTTCTCGTTCACCCGATCCCTGACCAGCGAGCCAAGCGACCTCGATGAGGCGGCCCGCTCACTACAACTCACACGCTGGCAACGATTCTGGACACTGGACGTGCCGAACGCGATGATTCCGCTGCTGTGGAATTGCATGATGAGCGTGGGCGGCGGATGGTTCTTCCTGACCGCCTCCGAGATGATCTCGGTGAACAATCGTACCTATGCGCTGCCCGGCATCGGCAGCTTCGTGGCGCAGGCGGCGGCCGAGGAAAATCTTGCGGCCATCTGCTGGGCCATCGTAACGATGGTGCTGGTGGTGCTGCTTATCGACGTCTTGCTGTGGAAGCCGTTAACCGCGTGGGCGGAGAAGTTCCGCATTACGCAAAGCGAGTCGGCAGCGCGCAAGACCAGTGTGGTGCTGACCATCATCCGTCAGTCGCATATCGATGAGATGGTGGCCTGGCTGTTCAGGCCTCTCGGCGACCTGTTCGACACGCTGACCCGCCCGTTGGGCCGGACCGGCGGACGTTGGGCGGCGGACGTGAAGTCCGCACGCAGCCGCGCGCTTTACGTGGCATTCACAGTACTGGTGCTGGCAGCGTGTGCGTTCGGACTGGCGCAGCTTATGCTGGTGATTCATCGCGATGCGGGGTTCGGCGAGCTCGGGCAGGCGTTCGTGCTGGGCATGGTGACGTTCCTGCGCGTGGCGCTGCTTACGCTCGTCTGCTCGGTGATTTGGGTGCCGATTGGCGCGATGATCGGCATGAATCCGCGCGTTTCGCGGTTCATGCAGCCGATTGTGCAGGTGCTGGCCAGCTTCCCCTCGAACTTCACGTTCCCGTTCGTCACGCTCTGGTTCGTGGCATGCAGCGTGGATATCAACTGGGGCAGTATTTTGCTGATGGCGTTGGGCACACAGTGGTACATCCTGTTCAATGTGATCGCCGGGGCCAGCCAGATTCCCGACGATCTGCGTGAGATGACGCGCAGCTTCCAGCTGGAGCGCTGGCAGCGGTGGCGCGATTTGATTTTGCCGGCGGTGTTCGGCTCGTGGGTCACGGGCGGCATTACGGCGGCCGGTGGGGCGTGGAATGCCTCGATTGTCTCGGAAATCGTAAGTTATGGGCGGCATACGTTGACCGCCTCCGGCTTGGGCGCGTATATCGCCGAGGCCACCGAAAGCGGCAACACCGTGAAGACCATCATCGGCGTGGCCGTGATGAGTGTGTTCGTGGTGGCCGTCAACCGCCTGTTCTGGAACCCGCTGCAGCGCATGGCCGAACGCCGTTTCGCACTGAACTAAAGACTTAAGGAGAATAATATGACTGTTGCAATGGAAACCATTCGTTCGCTGCGGGCGGTGAGCCCGCAGAACACCATCATCGAAGCCCAGCACGTCGGCCAGCGCTTCACGGCCGACAACGGCACCGAACTCACCGTGTTGGACAACATCTCCTTCAACCTGCACGAGGGCGAGATCGTGGCCATTCTGGGCCGTTCGGGTGCCGGCAAGTCCACATTCCTGCGTGCGCTGGCCGGGCTGGTCAAGCCGACCAGCGGCACGGTCAAGTATCGCGGCAAGGCGCTGACAGGCCCAAATCCCGGCATCGCACTCGTGTTCCAGACCTTCGCGCTAATGCCATGGCTCACCGTGCAAGACAATGTGGAACTCGGTCTGAAGGCGCGCGGCGTACCACGTGCAGAACGTACCAAACTGGCTCTGGAGGCCATCGACATGATCGGCCTGGACGGCTTCGAATCGGCGTATCCGAAGGAACTGTCCGGCGGCATGAGGCAGCGCGTGGGCATTGCACGCGCCTTGGTG
>JAIJEI010000104.1 GCA_022739095.1 Bifidobacterium sp. | reverse complement strand
ACGAGCCTCTTGTCGGGATCGAACCGACGACCTGCCGCTTACAAGGCGGCCGCTCTGGCCATCTGAGCTAAAGAGGCGATTGTTCTTAACGCGTAAATCGTTTTGAACAAATCTCTAGTATACCGGTAGTTCCCGAGTGGTCAATTCGGGCCGAGCCGCGCCGGTAATTAATCGGTCAGCGAAATAGGCTTCTTGTTGGCGCCGATCGACGGCATCTGGCCTTCCACGCCCACCTGATCGGAGTCTAGGCCGATGGCCTTGAGGAAGCCGTCCACCATGGACGTTTTCGCCAGCGATAGCTGGTGCAGATCCCAGTATTCGCCATTGATGGTCAACGTGGGCGAGGAGAAGGAGCCGGAGCTGGAGAACAGGTCAGGGCGAAGGATGGTGTAGTTGTTGGAGGCGGTCAGCCAGTCGACATACTCGTTGCCGCCACTGAAGGCGGCGGCGGCCACGTCCTCACTTACGCCGGCATTGATGGCCTGCTTCTTCAGCTTGTCGTTGCTGACCGACACATAGTTGGACAGCTCACCGGGCTGGAAGTCCTCGGCATAAATGTTGGAGAGGAACTGGAGCAAATGATCGGGATCGTCATCATGCTCGGCAATGTAGATAGCACCGTTGAATGCGCGGTCGGAGTAGTTGTCGGAGCTCTTGTTGTCTTGGAAGTTGAGGAAGTGCAGGTCAATGTTGAGCTGGCCGGCGTTCATCAGCTTGACGAGCGTGGGGTCGAGCTGGCGGTTCACCGAAGCGCAGCCGGGGCACAACGGCTCCATATAGATGGAGATGGTCGGAGCGTCATCGATTTTTTGCGAGTAGCCCTTGCTGGAGATAAGGAAGCCGGCCTTGTCACTGGCTTTGGCGGGCTTGGTCTTGACCTTGTCGATTTTGTTGTACGCCTCGTCCACAGTCATGCTGGCCTGTTCGCCAGAGTTTGCCGGGTTCATGGCCTTGTATACGGCGAATCCGGCGATAGCCACCAGCACCACGATGATGGCCACAACGATGCAACCAATAAGAGTCTGCTGCTTACGCTCTTTGGCGGCCTGCGCGGCTTGGGCCTGCAAAGCCGCTTCTTCGGCTGCACGGCGTTCGGCGCGAGTGGCACGTTTGGCCTGACGCTTTGAATCTGGCATAGTGTTATCCTCTTGAAATACTTACGGTTGCGCCCTATCATAATGGCCGGTCCTGAGGAAGACTGTGCTCACAGCTCATATAGCGTGAAATCCGTGTGAAGGTGGACGTGACTCTGGTCACACAGCGTTCGGGATATGCGTCAAAGGCGGCGCGTCAGAGGTCGTGTGTGCGGTCTGATGAGCTTGGCCGCAGGGGAGCGATCAGACTAGCGGCGTCCAGTCAATCGCCATGCCAGTGAGCGGTAGTGTGCACAACGCAAGGGTGACGATGATCCAGATGATGAATAGTACGGTGCTGCGCTTGCCGCGTGTGGCCGATGCCGGTGCCATTGCCGCTGGTGACGGCACTGCGGGCGAGCCATTGTAGGCCAGCGGCATTGGAGACTGTGCCTGCCGGGGGTTCAACCCCCGCAGCACGCCTGCTCCCAGTCGAGCCATCATTGCTTGCGGGCCGAATACCGTGACCAGCCATCCGATGGCCATGAAGCCGCCGAGCGCCAATCCCGATGCCGACAGTGGCACATCATTGAGCAGTGGAATCGGCACGCCTCGTTCCGGCGTGAAGTACCAGTACACGGTTTGCGTCGGTAAGGCAAGCGCCATCGTGGCCGCCGCCGTTCCGGCTATGGCGATAACGATGAGCAGCACCATACGCGGCAACGACAGCAATAGGGCTTTGACGATATGCCAAGGCAAGGTGGCGGCGCGAATCCACGTATCGGAGCTTTTGCGTTCACCGCCGCGCCTGCCCTCGCGTTCGAGTTGGGGTTCTGTGTTGTAGGCCAACGTGAGCAACAGCCACAGCATCGCCGCTGCTGCCAGCAGAGCGATAAGAGGCATGCTGGCAGCCAGCACGGCCAGTGGTAGCGCCAGCAACAACAGTGGAAGGACACCGCGTTGTAGATATTCGCCACGCTTGACGTCCGCCGGATTGGGGGCGAGCGGCTGCTGCACCAATGCCTCGGTCGGGGCAGATTGAGCGGTCTGATCAATGACTCGTTGCAATGCCGGGCGGATATTGGGATCCACGACCGTGGCTTGAGCGTCGGCGGCAGCCGGATTCCAGCCATTTTGGGCCATGCCTCCAATCGGCTGAACTGGCGGGGCTGGAGGGAATGCCGCCGGCTGTGGCGAGGGCAGTACGGCGGTGCGCTCGGCAAGCGGTGTGGTCGGGGCCAGCGGAGGCTCCCCAGTAACGGGCATGAGCGGAGTAGTGGCTTCGCTGGTCAGTGGCGTAGTCGCCTCAGTCAGGGGAACCGTCGCCCCCGCCAACTGGACCGTAGCTTCATCGGAAATTGCGGGAGCGTCGCTACCCGGCAATGTCGTGGTGGCCTCGTCGGTCAGTGCCTGTGTGGCCTCGTCGGCTACTCGCCAAATAGTGCGGGGATTATTGCGGTCAACGTGACCGGCCGCGCCAAAAGGGGGCATCGCCTCAGTTTCGCCGGCTGTGCCGGCCATTGGCGCGATGGTATTGGCCCCTCCGGCAATGGCACCGGCGGCGAACGGTCCGGCCTGTGCACCTTGCCAGGCGGTGGGGTTCAACGCATCCAAGGCGATGGCATTGAGCAGTTGGTCAGGCGTGCATCGCTTCGTGCTATCCGGGTCCAGTGCCGAACGGAAGGCGGCCAATGTGCCGGCCGGCAGTCCGGTGAGGTTCGCGTTGCCCGAGGCCTCGCGCTCAAGTACCGCCATCATCGGCTTGGTGCCGAACACGGGCGCACCGGTTGCGGCGAAAGCGAGCACGGACGCCACCGACCACCAATCGGTGGCGTCGTCGGATTCGGCGCCGTCAATAATCTCAGGTGCGATGAATCCGGGTGTACCCATCACCAGGCCGGTGCGGGTCACGTGACTTTCGCCCTCGCCCATCGCGATACCGAAATCGACCAATACCGGTCCGGCAGCCGACACCATCACATTCGTGGGTTTGATGTCGCGATGGACGATACCGGCCACATGTACGGCTTTGGTGGCTTCGATGAGCTTGCGGGCCAAGCGTTCCAGATCGTCGCCCACATACCGGCCATTGACGGCCACATCATCCTTAAGATTCTTGCCCTCGATGAGTTCAGTGACGATGAACGCCAACGTATCGTCGAGTTCCATATCCACGATGCCGCACACACCCGGATGATTGACCTTCTTCAAGGCCATGGCCTCGCGCCGCAGGCGCTCGCGCGGCGTGGCATCGGGCTTGAGGTCGGGGTCGTGCAGGGCCGTGGACGCAGAGCCGGAGCCTGCCACCGACTCGTCGGTCAGGGAGTCGCGCAGAATCTTCATCGCATAGGTGGTGCCGCCGTCGTCGCAGACACGCCACACCGACCCCATAGCTCCTGAGCCGAGCCGGGAGATCAGCGTATACCCACCAACCACTTCGCCGGGCTCAAGATTCAACGCGTTCAAATCGCTCATGCCCTCCATCCTAATGCCTTGCTGGTGCATTATTCTGGCTCTCTCCTGTGAGGCCGAGCTTGATAAAAATTATCAAAAATATCAAAAAAATAAAAATTATCAAAAATATCAAAAGTTGGGTTGAAGCGACTGAAGAAAACAGCAGCGGCGAATGATTCTGCTGCAATCCGCGGTGACAACAACTGATGCGGACCTTCTTAACAGAATCGTTGTTTGTCCCGCTTCGCCAATCAACGTCGCTCAAGTTCGGTGCGCAGACCGGCTACCGTAGCGGTCAGCTCGCGCACTTCCTCGCGCAATAGGTCGATTTCGGGATTGGCTGATGCTGCAACAGCTTCCTGTGCGGCTTCCTTGGCCACTTCCTTCTCCCGAGCGTCCTCGCGCCGATCCGTCTCCAGATTGACCCGATCGACGATCCAGGAAGCCAAGGTCGCCGTCACGATACAGATCAACGCGATGCCGGTGAACATGAGCACCACCGCAATGATCTTGCCCTGAAACGTGACCGGCGAGAAGTCGCCATATCCCACGGTGGTCACGGTCACGAACGCCCACCACAACGCCGTGCCGAAGTCGGTGATCGTGGACCCGAACGCCCCGCGCTCCACGGAATACACGGCCAGCGCGCCCACATAATCGACGACGAACACCACCCAGATCACGTTGATGACGGTTTCACACAGCGCGATATGCGTGCGGGAGAGAATCTCCCACGAATACACCACCAGAAACACTACGGACAGCACCATCAACGGCTAGTCCGTCCACTTCTTCCACGTCTTCAGTCCCATATTCCGATTGCAGTGGCGCGTCCGCTGCGCCACTGCGGGGCATGACTCCGGACGTCAGTGTTGTATACGTTCGTATACATTTCACGTTGTGTACGTTCGTATACATTTCACGTTGTGTACGAACGTATACGACGGTATCTTTCATCTCGCATCTCCCTTATGACTATCACCACAGTGATATAATCAAGAATATGTAAGGAGAGAGAAGGACCGACAAATGGAGACCTTGGCAATCGATCTGTGGCATGGCTCTTCGCGTGTCATCAAACATCCCGAATACGGGCTGGGCAAGCCGAACAACGATTATGGCCGCGGATTCTATTGCACGCGCAGCGTCGAGCTGGCCAAGGAATGGGCGTGCGCGGGACTGGATGACGGTTTCGCGAATCGGTACACATTGGCCACCAACGGGCTCACCTTCCTGGACCTATCCCAGCCGCCCTACACCATACTGAACTGGTTGGCCCTGCTGGTCGAAAACCGTCGTTTCCAGCCGACCACCGCCGTCGCCGCGCAAGGCATCGAATATCTGAAACAGGTGTTTCTGCCGGATACCAGTCAGGCTGACGTCATCGTCGGATATCGTGCCGACGATTCGTATTTCTCGTTCGCCCGCGCTTTTGTCAATAACGCGATTTCCCTCGACCAACTCGCCGAGGCGATGCGGTTGGGTGAGCTCGGCAAGCAGATCGTACTCGCCAGTCCTCAGGCATTCGCGGCACTGCGGTTCCAAGGCTGCGAAATCGCCCGCGCTTCGACCTACCACGTATTGCGTAACGAGCGCGACCGCACAGCTCGCGAGGCCTACCGCCGCAAAAGCGCGGAAGCCGATCTCGACGGCCTGTTCATGCGCGACATCATCCGCGAGAAAGTGACCAACGATGATCCCCGCCTACGATGAGACATACTTGCCGGACGCCATGGCCAACTTGGCCGGCGCCTTCGATTACGCGCTGAACGATTGCGGGTTGCCGGTCGGCCTATTCACGGATTTCTTCGCCGCCTCCGAGGCGGCCGAGCTTTTCGGGCGGGGCGTACCCAAATATGTGTGCGGCATGTCCGGCGAGGAGCTGGTGGTCGAAATCATGCGGCAAACCGGTTGGGCGCGCATTCTCGATATGCCGCCAGCCGCACTGCGCACCGGCGCAACACCCGAATACTGGGCCGGATGGGTGCTCGCATACTGCCAATGGGCCAGGGGAGTGCGGTTCGCGGACATTCTCGACGTGCTGCCGTTCGACGATATCGTGCGGCTTTACCCGGCTTTGCACGAAGCCGACGAAAGCCGATTCGTCGACGTGTACGACGAGCGGGCCGCCCATAATCGCACCGAGGGCGACTCCCGGCTGCACGCAGTCCGCGTTCGCGCTGGACTCAGCCAATCTGAACTGTCCCGTCACTCCGGCGTCGCCCTACGCTCCATCCAAATGTACGAGCAGCGCCGCAAAGACCTCGGCAAAGCTGCCGTCTCCACCGTGCTCGCTTTGGCCCGCACGCTTGGCTGCCGCATCGAAGATCTGTTGGAGCCGGGAGAAAGACGCGGAGTAGTATCGCGCCGCATCGATTCTGATAACTGAACAACTACTTTTAAGGCCCGGCCGGATGCTCGTTTGGACATCCGGACGGGCCTTTTGGCTTCACACGGGGTGCCGAGGTATCCGTTCTCCGCTTCGAGGGGCTGATTTGGCCTTCCGTAGAGGTCTACTCCCGTTTCGAGGGGCTGGTGGCCCGCTAGAACACGGGTATAAACGGCTTCGCCCCACCGTCATTCCGCCATTTTGGGGATGCGCTTACTTGAGTACCAGCCCCTCGAAACGGAGATAGATCTCCGGAAAGGGCCAAAAAAGCCCCTCGAAACCCAAGATGGCGGTTGCAGGGCGGTTGAGGATCAGTCGAAGAGCGGTTGAAGCGCAAATGTGAACAATGCCACATGTGATTGGGCGGGTCGCTGCACGCCGATTTTCGGGGTTGCCTAGGAATGGCGGAATATCAACGAAATCCCTATATCTAGGTTTGTTGTATGATACACGCCACTACATATAGTGCCTTGATTTCAAATCACACCGCTGTAATATGGCCTTCGCTTCACTGTTCATCAGAACCACATCAAGGGGAGTCGCCATGACCGTCACCGTGTTCACCAAGCCGCATTGCCCGCAGTGCGATGCCACCAAGCGCCAGCTCACCAAACTGGGTGTGCCGTTTGAAACTGTGGACCTGACGCAGAACCCCTCCACTCTTGAGCAACTGCAGGCCGCTGGCTTCCAGCAGGCCCCGGTGGTCATCACGCCGGACAACTCCTGGACCGGCTACCGCCCCGACCTGATTCGCGAAATCGCCCAGCAGGTGGCCGCCGACAACCGCGCCGCAGCCACGGTATCCGCGTGAGCCTGAACCAGCCCGAATTCGCGGCCGAGGGCAAGACGATCGGCGCATTGGTCTACTTCTCATCGGCCTCCGAAAACACCGCACGGTTCGTAGCCGGATGCCGTTTGCAGGACGAAGGCATCAATGTCTACCGCATCCCGTTGCGGGCCGCCGACCCGGCGCTGAACGTCCGCGAACCGTACGTCATCATGGTGCCCACCTA
>JAIJEI010000004.1 GCA_022739095.1 Bifidobacterium sp. | reverse complement strand
CCGCCATGCCAGTCGAGGTGATCGTCGGCGATATTGGTGATCGCCGCGCAGTCAAGTGCCAGCGAATCGGTGAAGTGCAATTGGAAGGAGCTCAGTTCCACGCACAGTACGTCGTGCTGAGGATTGGTGGCGCAACGAGACAGGCTCATGCTCATGTCCCCGGAGGCGATATTGCCGGCGGTCGGCGCGTCGAGTCCGCAGGCGATGAGCATTTCCGAGGTCATCTCAGTGGTGGAGGTTTTGCCGTTGGTGCCGGTGATGCCGATCCATGGAGCCGGAGTACCGGTACGCTCGTTATTCACACGCAGCTGCCATGCGAATTCCACCTCGCTCATCACGGGGATGCCACGGCGTTGGGCTTCCAGCACGAATGGGGTGCGGGGGTTGAACACCGGGGACGACATGACGTAGTCCACGTGGTCCCAGTCCACGTCATCAAAGGAATGGAGATCGGCCTCGGGCTTCCTCTCGTCGACGCCGATCACGTGGGCGCCGCGTTCCCTCAATACCTCCGCCAACGAGGTGCCGGACACACCCAGTCCGGCGATCACCACTGTCTTATCCGCTACTTGCATTGTTCCTCCTGATATAGGAATTCCGTGGGTGAGCATAATCCACCCAGATTTCCGCTAGCTGAACAGCAGGCCGGAGCGGATGACCCAGTCGCCGTAGAAAATCGTCAGGGCGAGCAGCACGAAGATGAGTTCGATCATCCAGAACCGCACCACCACCTTGGTTTCGGTCCAACCCTTCAGTTCGAAATGATGGTGGATCGGTGCCATTTTGAATACACGTTTGTGGGTCATCTTGAAGTACCCGACCTGGATGACGTCGCTCATGGCTTCCATGACGTACAGTCCACCCAGAACCACCGCCAGGAATTCGGTGTGCGTGGCGATGGACAGGGCTGCGAACAGACCGCCCAAGGCCAGGGAACCGGTATCACCCATGAAAATCGATGCGGGGTTCGAGTTGTACCACAGGAAGCCGAAGCAGGCGACGGCCGCGCATACGGCGATGACGGTCAGATCGAGAGGATCGGACACGGCATAGGAATAGCCGCCATGGCTGCCGCCCTTGATGTGGTAGCTTTCCCAAAATGCGATGATGCCAAAACCGGTGAAGGCGATCATCGACGAACCTGCCGCCAGACCGTCAAGCCCATCCGTCAGATTCACTGCGTTGGTCCATGCGGTCATCAGGAAGTTCACCCAGATGACGAACAGGATGATGGCTACGGCACGGCCGGCGAAGTCGAAGTTGAAGAACGGCTGTTCGATGAAGCTGATGCCCGCCTGCGCGCTGGGGAATCCCGATTTGGTGGGAATCAGCAGCGCAAGTACCGCGTAGATGGTGGCGAAGATGAACTGGCCGATGAACTTGCCGCCCACCGATAGGCCTTCGTTCTGCTTCTTACGCACCTTGGCGAAGTCGTCGATAAAGCCCAGCAGACCCATCGACAGCATGGCGAACAGTACGAGCATCGCGGACCAGGAGGGCACGTCGCCCGAACGCAGGTATCGATACAGTGCGGAGGATACCCAACCGAGCAGAATCGCGAAGTTGATGACCACGCCGCCCAACGTGGGGGTGCCGCGCTTGACCAGATGCGACTGCGGCCCATCCTGGCGGATGTACTGGCCATAGTGCAGCTTGTGGACCAGCCGAATCAGCAGCGGGGTGCCGACTAAGGTGACGATGAGCGACACCAGCATTCCAATGATCAGAGCAATCACGTGCAGCTTCTCTTTCTTGTCGGTTTCTTGGGATGGTTATCAGGTCAGTTCTTTGCCCAGCGTTCGGCCAAAGCGCTCAGGCCTGACGCGTGCGATCCCTTGAGCAGTACCACAGCGTCGGGATGGTTGCGCGCCAAGTCGATGACCAGCTGTTCGGCCGCATCGATGTCGTGTACGCAATCCACCGACGCGGATTGGGGCTGACGGGCACCGTCCGCCAGAGCCTGTGCCAGTGCATCGAGATGTTGGTCTTGGGCGGAACCGACCGCGATGATCGCGTCGATGCCCAATTCGGCCGCATACGTGCCGATCGAGGTGTGCAATGCCGTTTCATCGGCGCCGAGTTCCAGCATGGCACCCAGCAGCGCCACGCGGAACGGCTCCTTGCCGTCATTTGAGTTCCAAGCCTTCAACCCGTTCAGGCCGGCTTTCATGGAGTCGGGATTGGCGTTGAAGGAATCATCGATCAGCGTGAAGGAAGTCCCCTCGCGATTCACCGTGGACAATGCCATGCGATGAGGGCTGATGGTGTGCTGCGAGGCCAGAATCTGCGCCACCGTTTCGGGTGTCATACCGTAACGCATCGCCACGGTTGCGGCGGCCAACGCGTTCATCACGTTGTGACGTCCAGGAATGCCCAGATGCACCGGCGTATGGTTGCCGTCCGCATCGACCAACGTGAATTCAGCATGATCGGACCGGTCGGCAGTGACATCAATGGCCCGTACCTCGGGCTCCTGCGACGATCCCAAGCCGAACCACAACACGTCGCCGTTGGCCAGGCCGGCCATGGGAACCACGTGTTCGTCATCGGCGTTCAGTACCGCGGTGCCTCCGGGAAGCAATCCCTGCACGATTTCGCTTTTCGCCTGTGCGATGCGTTCTCGGGAGCCGAATTCTCCAAGGTGAGCGACGCCGACCTTCAATACGATTGCCGTGTTTGGCGGTGCGATACGGGTCAGTCGCGCGATTTCGCCGATATGGCTGGCACCCATCTCAGCCACGAAGAACCGGGTGTGCTCATCGACCCGCAACGCAGTGAGCGGCAGGCCGATCTCATTGTTGAACGATCCCACCGGAGCCACGGTCGGGCCTACGGTGGCAAGCAGGGAGGAGAGCAGATCCTTGGTGGTGGTCTTGCCCACCGAACCGGTCAATCCAATGATGTCGAAGTCGCCGTCCAGCTCGCGGCGGCGAACGATGTTGTGTCGAGCGAGCTCGCCAAGGGCGTCGACCGTGTCTTTCACTACGATCTGCGGCAGGCCATCGGACTCCACCTCATGGTCGACGATGGCCACCGTGGCTCCCTGTTCAGCGGTTTTCGCCACAAAGTCATGCCCATCGACACGCTCGCCTCGGATGGCCACAAACATCGATCCGGGGCCGGCCTGCCGCGAGTCGCTGACCGTATTGGTGGCTCGAGACTCGGAATCGGCGTCTCCGATCAATCGACCATCGACGGCCTTGGCGATCTCCTCCACACTCATCGGAACCATGGCGTTTCAAACTCCTTTACGCTTGCGATTCGTCCCGCATCCACGGACTTAATTGAGATTATTGGCCACACGCAGGGCACTGCGTATGTTGTTTTTCCTCACGCCGACGGCCAGTACCATGGCGATGGCCAAGGACATGTGCCCAAGTCGGACGCGGTCGTGCATGGCCGGTGAATCCGCAGCCATTTCATCCGATTCGGGTGTCGACGAGGTCATGGACATGTCATGTTCCGCAACGAACGCGTAGCGTGTCTTCAATTCGTCCAAGCTTGCGCTTGCGTTGACATCTTCCGTGCCCAGCACATCCACGTTCACCGATTCCAACGCATGCTCGGCCAATGTGCGGTCATCCATGGCGATGATCACGACCGCCACACCGTCTTCGGCGCACACGGACAGCGCGCGCTGCATATCGAGGATGCCCAGAGGATAGTTCAGGTTCATGGTACGTGTCATCGACGTGGACCCGGATGCGGTGATTACCGCCACCGGATTGCCCAGCATGTGCAGGAATTCGGAGAGCTGGGACACGCCTGCGTCGACGGCCTGCTCATCCGCACCGGTCACCGCGAACACCGCCATGGCGTTGGATGGTCCACCGGCCAGGCCGCTGGTCAGATCGCCGAGTACGCGATCGTCGAAATCGCCGTAGAGCAACGGTATATCGGCATTGGCAATCTGCCCTTTGGACGCGCGTGGCAGCAACACCGCATAGGCACCGGCCTGTGCGGCATGCAGTACATCGGGTTCCTGCTCATGCGTGCAGATGAACAGCGAGCCGGGAATCACGGTATCCACGGCATCGCTGAGTGAGGTAATGGTGACATTGGTGGCGAAGGGTGGATCGACTTCAAAACCGTATCGTTCGACCAGCATTCCCAGGGTCACCCGCTGGGCGATGGATTCGCTCACTGCACTCATGGGTTATCGCCTTTCTCCCCTGATCCTTACCACGTGACTGGAATAGCATCTTTGCGTGGACTGGAGACAGGCACCTCGTATTTCTGCATAAGGAACTCACAAATCTGTGCGGAAACAGGGCCGGCCGTCAGACCGCCGAACACACCATTCGGATCCTTCATCACCACGGTGACCGCATAGCGCGGGTTGTCCGCGGGAATCACCACGGAATAATCGGAGATAATGGACGAGAGCTTGCCGTCCGAGCCCTGCACCTCTGCGGTACCGGACTTGGCGGCCATGCGGTAACCATCGACCTTGACGAACTTGTTGTAGCTTTCCGCCACTGATTCCATCGCATTCATCATGTCCGATGCGACCTTTTCATCCACCACGCGGGTGGCTCCGCCCTTCTTGGTCTCAGTGGTCTTGCCATTGGCATCGGTGGTTGATTTGATGATCGACTGCTGCTGCTTGACACCCTTGTTCGCGATGGTGGCCACCACGTTGTTGAGCTGCAGGGCGTTGACGGTGTAGCCCTGACCAAACAGGATGGTGTTGCGCGTACGCAGGTCCCATGCCGAAGGGCTGGTGAGCAGACCGCTCGATTCACCGGGCAGGTTCAGTCCGGTCGGTTGTCCGATGCCGAATTTGGTCAGGTACTCGTAGCGTTGCTCATCCGGATAGTTCTCCCCGGCCATAATCATGCCGACGTTCGATGAGTTCTGCAGAATGCCGGCGAGCGTCCAGCGCTCAGTGCCATGGTCGAATGAGTCCTTGTAGGTCTGGCCCTTCTGTGTGATGTGGTCCGGGACCGACAATTGATCGCTCATCTTATGCAGTCCCGTCTGCAGATAGCCGGACATGGAGATGACCTTGCCCACCGAACCAGGCTCGAAGGTTTCGGACACGGCCCGAGACGGGCTCATCTTCGCCGCATCGGTACCAGCCTGTACTTCATCGCTATCGGCCAGTGCGAGAATCTCCCCGCTCTGGACATCCTGCACCACGGCGATCGCCCACGCTGCACCATACTTGGATTCGGCCTCCTTCAAGGCCTTTTTGACATACCACTGCACATCACGGTCAATGGTCAGGGTGACATCGTCGCCATTCTTGGCCGCCACCGATTCGGTCATGGTGCCGGGAATCTCTTCGCCGCCATTACCACGCTGGTAGGTTTCATGGCCATCGGTTCCGGTAAGCGTCTTGTTCTCGACCTGCTCAATGCCGGCGACGCCATCGCCGTTGTCGTTCACGCCGCCAAGCAGCGCACCTATGAGATCGCCATCCGCATACAGTCGTTCACTGCTCAGCTCACCCCAGACAATACCGCCCATGTGCAACGCCTCGATGCTGCGCTTGACCTGCGGAGTCACATCTTTCTTCAGAATCACATACTGCCCGGTACCGGACAGATCAGCGCCCAGTTCCATGGCGCTCATATCCAGGACTTTGGCCAGCAGTCGGCCCACAGCCGCCGCTCCGGTAGCACCCACGGGTTTGCCGTCAATTTCGTGGCAGTAATCACGGGTGTTGTCATTGCAAGTAATCGGCTCGAACTCCTGTGCAGCCTCCGGATTGGCGACGATAGTATAACGCTCCACGCTTTGAGCGAGCACGGAGCCGTTGGTGTCGAGGATACGGCCACGCTTGGCGCTTAACGTCACGGTCAGGGTGCGGTTAGCCGTGGCCGCTTGTGCGGTTTGACGGCCGCCGATGAGCTGGGTGGAGGCCAGCTGAATCACGCATGCCGACGCCACCAACGCCAATGCGGCGCCGATGGCAATGCATTTGAACGCGAAGGTCTTGACCTTGGCAAACTCTACGATGCGACGAATGGTGTTCACTGGGTTCCGCCTTTGTTGGACTGGTATCCGCTTAAGTCGATGGACACTGATCCCTGCTGCGGGACCATGCCCATGTCGCTGGCCTTGTCGGGCAGGTTCGCGACTAATTGATCGAGTTTGGCCTGATCGTCTTCGATATCTTGGGTAAGTCTGTTGATGCTGGTTTCGATCTGTGCCGCTTCAAACGAGTTCTGCACCATCTGGGTACGCAGCATCAGCGCGCCGAACAAGGTGCCGACGAGGAAGATCACTGCGATGGCCACGTGCACCAGCGGTGCGCTTCTTGTTCTGGTCCATTCGAGGACCCGTCCGACGACATTGCCCCGTTCGTCTCCACGCGGGTTGGAGACCACCCGCAGCTCAGGTCGGGAGGAGGACTGATGCTTGGTGTGCGGCCGGTTCGAGGCCGGAGCCGCGTTCGATCGAAAGCTTCGTGCAGTTGCCATATGCTGTTATCCCCTCCTTGTACGAATTCGTGCTGTGTTTTTGACTCTGCCCGGAGACGCGGAGCCTTGTATCTTGACGTCATTCAGGCCCTGCGCGGTTTGCGTAAAGCGTTTCCTCCATCGCGACGGAATCTCACGGCTGACTTCCACCGCCCGCAACCGCACCGAAGCCGATCTCGGGTTGGCTGCGATCTCATGTTCGTCTGCCTTGATGGCACCTCGCGTGAGATCCGTGAAAAACGGTTGGGCATCCGGCGGTATGACAGGCAGGCCAGCCGGAACATCCACTCGCAGCCCTTGTGCCATGAACGATTTGACGATTTTGTCTTCGAGCGAATGATAGGACTCCACCACCAGTCGTCCCCCGACATGCAGTCGGTTCGCGGCTTGCGGCAATGTGGAGGCGAGCTTGTCCAATTCGCCGTTGACTTCAATGCGCAACGCCTGGAAGACGCGTTTGGCGGGATTGCCCGCCGGGCGGTGGGCTTGCGGCACCACTTCATCGACCAGACGGTTGAGCTGTGCGGTGGTGGTAAACGGCTCCTTGTCCCGACGCGCCACGATGGCGCGGGCGATCTGACGCGAGAAACGCTCTTCACCGTATTCCTTGAATATACGGACCAGTTCCGCCGCATCATAGGTGGCAAGAATCCGTTCGGCCGTCAACGGCTGGCTGACGTCCATGCGCATATCCAACGGCGCATCATGCGAATAGGAGAAGCCACGATCGGTTTCGTCGATCTGCAGGCTGGACAGTCCCAGATCCATGAATACGGCGTCCACACGTTCTATGCCTCGGTCCGTCAACACCTGATCGAGCTGATCGAAGGCGGCATGCACCGGGATGAATCGATCGGCGAGCCCCTCCCGTTCCATGCGTTCGGTGGCCAGCCCCAGCGCTTCGCTGTCACGGTCAATGCCGATGAGCCGAGCCTGAGGCGCGGCTTTGAGGAAGGCGATGGAATGGCCGGCAAGGCCCAAAGTGCAATCCACTGCGATGGCGTTCTCATGTTCCAGAGCAGGCGCCATCAGGTCCACGCAATCGTCAAGCAATACCGGCAGATGAATATTCGCCACATCAACCATCAGAATTCCACCTCCGGCAACACATCGTCAGCAATATCGGAATATCCCTCTTCCTTCTCGGCGAGGTAGGACTCCCACGTGTCCTTATTCCACAGTTCGGCACGGGTGCCAACGCCGATCACCACGACGTCGGAACCCAGATTGGCGTAATCGCGCAGCATCTGCGGCACCAGCACGCGGCCCTGCTTATCCGGCTGCTGATCGACGGCACCGGAAAGGAACACACGCAGGTATTCGCGGGCGGCTTTGTTTCCCACCGACACACGCTGAATCTGCGAGGCGATACGGCGAAATTCATCGAACGGCAGCAGGTACACGCACCGTTCCTGACCTCGAGCCATGACCAGGCCCTGCCCCAGCTGGGAGCGGAATTTGGCCGGGAGCGCCATACGGCCCTTGGCATCGATCTTCGGCGTATATGTGCCGAGAAGCAGCGGCGGCAGACCAGCCATGAGATCAGCCATAGTGATGGAGCCTTGTGCGTTGGCATCAGCGTCGCGAATCGTCTGATTGGCAACCATGGCTCCACCTCCTTCATCGCTACGTGGGATACACTTCGGCCAACTAGTTCACCACTCTACCCCACGGTTCCCCATTTCTCCCCACTCATGCACGATTTGCTCACCCTTTTAGGGCAATTACCGATGGATTGCGCGTGTCGGCCACGACTGTCGCACGAATGGACGCTCCGCACGTCCAACCCACGTTGCGCACTCCACCGACCGAGCAGCATGGTGAATTCACGCTGAATTCACCTATTCCGAGTTGTCCGCATCACTGACGTAGGGGGTGTGCGGTAAATTTGAATGCCTTAAGTTTTTCTGCCCCACGGAAATGGAACGAAGAGAACATCATGTCGAGTTACGCCTCCCAGCTGCATGAGGAGCAGCAGGCCGTCGATCGCGCCTATGGACGATTGGATGATCTGCGAGCCGAAATGTGGCAACGCCTGGACACCGTACGCGCCGCCGGCTCCCACGGATCCCCCACGCAACGCAGCGAACGAGACTCCTTTGCCACAATGTACGAAAACCGCCTCACGCAATTGCGCAGCGTTGAGGATCGGCTGGTGTTTGGCCGCCTCGATGCCAAGAACGGCGACCGTCATTACATCGGCCGCATCGGCCTGTCGAGCCCGGACCATGAGCCGATTCTGACCGACTGGCGTGCCGAAGCCGCACGTCCTTTCTATGAGGCGACCCCCTCCAATCACGGCGACATCGTGATGCGCAGGCATATCACCTTGAGTTTCCGCGAAGTCGTGGGCGTTGAGGATGAGGTGCTCGACGTGCATTCAGACCAGGTCGGCCAGGCGTCTTCCGCCAGCACATTGACCGGCGAGGGTGCGCTGCTGGCTTCGTTGAGCTCACGCCGCACCGGCAAGATGACCGATATCGTGGCCACCATTCAGGCCGAGCAGGACCGCATCATCCGCTCCGACATGAATCGCGCCGTGGTGGTGCAGGGCGGCCCCGGCACCGGCAAGACGGCCGTGGCGCTCCATCGCGCCGCCTACCTGCTGTACACGCACCGGCGCACGCTGGAACGTTCCGGCGTGCTGGTTGTTGGCCCCAGCTCGGCGTTCCTGCACTACATCGATCAGGTGCTACCCTCCTTGGGCGAGACGGGCGTGGTCTCACGCACCATCAGCGATCTGATTCCCGGCATCACCGCTACGGCGGTCGACTCCCCTTATGCAGCCAAGCTCAAGGGCGATCGACGCATGACCTCTGTAGTGGCCAATGCCATCGCCGCGCGCGTGCGCGTTCCCGCTGTTCTGCCGACAGTAACCATTAGCGGCATTCAGGTACCGATGCTGGCCACTGATATCGAACAGGCGCAGGCGGACGCAAAACGCACCCGGCAACCTCATAACAAGGCCCGCGAGACCTTTATCCGTTCGATGCTGACCAGCATGCAGAACCGTTATGCCGAACAGCTTGATTACACGCCGGATCAGGCGGAGCTGAACCGCGCGATGTCGCTGCTACGTATGAACGAGCAGGTGCGCAAGACCCTGAACCTGTGCTGGCTGCCGATGACCGCCCCATGGCTCATCGATCAGCTGTTCGCCCATCCCGAACGTCTGAAGTCTCTGGCTGGTTGGCTGACCGACAACGACATTGCGGCACTTGCCCGTCCCAAGGGCTCTCCATTAACCCGCTCCGACATTCCGCTGCTCGACGAAGCGATGGATATGCTGGGCCCCGACCCCAAGACGGTGGCCCGCCAGTCCGCCGCCGACGCACGTCGTGCCGCCGAAGAGCAGTATGCCAAAGACACGCTGGCTTCGACCGGTCTGGGCGGAGGCATCGTCTCCAGTCAGATGCTGCTCGACCAGATGAACGGGGACGACGCCGAGCTGACCGCGCAGCGGGCCGCAGCCGACCGTGAATGGACCTACGGGCACATCGTGGTCGACGAAGCGCAGGAACTGACCGCCATGGACTGGCGTATGTTGATTCGCCGTTGCCCCTCCCGCTCGTTCACCATCGTGGGCGATATGGCGCAGACCTCGGCACTGGGTGGCACCCGACGCTGGAGCAAATCGATGAACCGCCTGTTCGGCGAAAGCCACTGGGATTTGAACGAGTTGACCATCAACTACCGTAATCCGCAGGAAGTTTCCGAACTCGCCTCACGATTTGCCGAGGAGGAAGGCCTCTACATCTCCACGGTCAATGCGGTGCGCACCATCCCCGATTCGGTGTCCCGCAATGTGGTGCCCGGCATGTCGTCCTTGTTGGAAACGACGGCCGAGCAGGCGGCGCAGCTTGCCGAACAATTCGTTTCGGCAGACGGCACCGGGCGTATCGCCGTCATCTGTCCGGATGATCTCATCGCCCCGGTGCGCGACGCCGTGCGCCGCAAACTGGCCGCCATTCTTGACCCGGCCGAATACGCAAGGCTCATCGAGCAGCCCGAATGGGATGAGCAAATCAGCGTCTGCGGCACCGAAACGGTCAAGGGTCTGGAGTTCGATGCCGTCGTGGTGGTCGAGCCCGGTCTCATCGAGGATGACGCGCCGAGCCGCCTGGTCGCCGCCTCGGACCTGTACGTGGCAATGACCAGGCCGACCCAGAAACTGGTTATAGTTCGGACAAAAACAGACGAAAATTCCCTGGACATCTAAGGTATGAAGTATGCCCAAAGCACTGTTATTGGAAAACATTCACCCCGACGCGGCCAAATCGCTGCGTGATCATGGTTTCGAAGTCGAAACCATGAAGGGAGCCCTGAGCGAGGACGAACTCATCGACGCGCTGGATGGCGTGGACTTGGTGGGCGTACGCTCCAAGACCAACGTCACAGCCCGCGTGCTGGATGCGCGTCCTACGCTAAGCGCCATCGGCTGCTTCTGCATCGGCACCAATCAGGTCGATCTGGCACATGCCGACAAGCGCGGCATCGCCGTGTTCAACGCCCCCTACTCCAACACCCGTTCCGTGGTGGAATTGGTGATCTGCGACATCATCTGCTTGATGCGTCGCATTCCCGCACACACGCATCACATCAAGCATGGCCTGTGGGACAAGTCCGCTTCCGGCTCGCATGAAGTGCGCGGCAAGACCCTCGGCATCATCGGCTACGGCAACATCGGCTCCCAGCTGTCGGTACTGGCCGAGGCCCTCGGCATGCGCGTGGTGTTCTACGACATTGAGGAGAAACTGGCACTGGGCAACGCCCACCGTTGCGACACCCTCAACGAACTGCTGGAACAGTCCGATGCCGTGACCCTGCACGTGGATGGCCGCAAGTCGAACACCGGCTTCTTCGGCGAAGACCAATTCGCCCACATGAAGCAGGACGCGATGTTCATTAACCTTTCGCGCGGTTTCGTCGCCGACCTGGGAGCTCTGAAGCAGCACCTCGATTCCGACCATCTGTCTGGAGCGGCGGTTGACGTGTTCCCCGTTGAGCCGAAGAAGAGCGGAGATCCGTTCGAGACCTCACTGGCCAATGAAGACAATATGATTCTGACTCCTCATATTGGTGGATCCACCTTGGAGGCTCAGGAATCCATCGGCCATTTCGTCTCTCAGCGTCTTGAGGATTACTGGTTCAAGGGTTCGACCTCCTTGTCCGTGAACCTGCCGCAGATCAACCTCGGTGAGTGCAAGGGTGTGTGCCGCATCGCCCATCTGCACGACAATCTTCCCGGTGTGCTGGCTCATGTCAATCGTGTGCTCGGCGAGGAGAGCATCAACGTTTCCTTCCAGTCGCTGGCCACCGAAGGCGAGCTTGGCTACGTGGTCACCGACGTAGCTCAGAAGCCCAGCGCCGCCACGCTTGAAGCGCTGCGCAACATCGAGGGCACCATTCACATGCGTGTCATCAGCTGACGCAGCTCATCCTCGATTGATATGAAAGAGACCCGTCGTTGACGGGTCTCTTTCATAAGTGCAGGGCTTCATGATTGGCGCGCACCATGGTTTGTGGATCACTCGCATATCACGGTGCATGGCATTCGCATGTTATTCTCTCAAACCATCAATGGCGCTTTGGAAGTCCTCCAGCCCTGCAAAGTTCTGGTACACACTCGCGAATCGAAGGTACGCCACCACATCCAAGTCACGCAACGGTTTCAGGATGGCTCTGCCTACTTCATCTGAGGTGACTTCGGCAAGGCCTCGGGAACGAAGGTCCTCTTCGACTTTCTGCCCCAGCAGCTTCAGATCCTCTTCTCTGACCGACCGCCCCTGACAGGCTTTACGTACGCCGGAAATCACTTTGTCCCTGCTGAAGGGTTCCACGCCACCCGAACGTTTAGTGACCAGCAGCATACTGGTTTCCACCGTGGTAAAACGCTTGTTGCATTTCGGGCATACGCGACGACGTCGAATGGAATGACCGTCATCGCTAATGCGTGTATCAATGACTTTGGTGTCGGAATTCTGGCAAAAAGGACAATGCATGCTCCCCAGAATAACGTGACCGGGCGGAAAAACCATGCCATTGGGGTTTTATCTACCCAACCGGAACAATAATGCGCTGCCCGGCCTGCAATGATCCGGACTCAAGATCGTTCAACGCAATCAGCTCATCCACCGTTTCCGATACATCATGACCAGCGGGCGTAATAGCCGAAGCATATGACCAGAGCGTATCCCCCGGCCGCACGATGTAGCTGGTCACCTACGTGGTGCCTGTATCCGATTGGGCCCGCTGAGCGGTAAGTGCGCCGAAACCGCACCAAGCCAACGCCAAGGCAACCATCACTGCGATGATCCGTCCACGTATATTCCGGCTGGATGTCCCAGCATGTCGTATGGCCACGCGTGCGCTGCGGGCCGGGGCCATCACCATCGAACCAGTCATCACAACCACCTCTCTCGAACAGATGTTCTATCGAATAACTGTTCTTATAATGGCACAGATGTTCGACACGGTCAAGTCGAGACTCGAACAGATGTTTGATTTCACACGAACAACACGTTATGCTGGTGACATAACGAAAGGAGCCCTGACGTGAGCACCATTCCCTTCTCCCCCAGGCAGAAACCGGACGAGTCCACACTGACCGACCGCCAGCGCAAAGTGCTGGACGCCATTCGCACGCATATCGACGAACAAGGCTTTGCTCCCTCTTTCCGTGAGATCGGAAATGCCGCCGGGCTCAAAAGTCCGTCTTCGGTCAAGCATCAGCTGCAAGTCTTGGGAGACAAGGGTTTCATCCGCATGAATGCGAACAAGGGTCGCGCCATCGAGGTGGTGGCGGGCTCCGCCCCGAATGCCGAAAAGCCATCACAAGCCAGCGAAGAGGCAAGCAACACCAGCAGTGTGGCGGAGATATATCAATTCCCGGCCGAAGCCATTGCCGAATCACACGACGTGCCACTCGTTGGTCGCATCGCCGCCGGCGTGCCGATTACCGCCGAACAGCATGTGGACGACGTCATGCGTCTGCCCGAACGACTGACCGGCTCCGGCACCCTGTTCATGCTGGAAGTCCATGGCGATTCCATGGTGGATGCCGCTATCTGCGATGGCGACTATGTGGTGGTGCGCGAACAGAATTCCGCCGTCAATGGAGATATCGTTGCCGCTCTGCTGGACGATGAGGCCACGGTGAAGACCTTCCGCAAGGAAAACGGTCATGTCTGGCTGATGCCGCACAACCCTGCATACTCGCCCATCGACGGCACTCATGCCACGATTATGGGCAAGGTGGTCACCGTGCTGCGCAAATTGTAGCCTGTTCGCCACCAGCTGATCAGCGTGCACCGAATCGCGCTGGTCGTGCTATAGTCGCACACAGCTTACGAAACCCCGGCCTCGCGCCGGGGTTTCGTCGTATTCAGATTATATCGTAAATGGAAATGAGAAGCGGTTTCAACTCGATAGAGCGAAGGAGTACATATGTCCCATACGCATACACCCGCACCCTCCACATCCGTAAACCCTGCTGCGCACCAGCGCAGGCTGCTTGCCACGTTGACCGTCACCGGTTCGGTCTTCCTCATCGAAGTGGTGTCGGCCGTTTTAACCGGCTCACTGGCCCTGCTGGTGGATGCCGGTCATATGCTCACCGACATGTCCGTGCTGGTGGCATCTACAATTACCGCCATACTGATGATGCGCCGCAAACCCAGTAACACTCGTACTTGGGGCTGGGCCAGGCTTGAGGTGCTCACCGCTGCCGCAGGTGCCGTAGTATTGCTCATCGTCGGCATCTATGCGTTGGTGGAGGCCGGCATGCGTCTGTTCGGCGGCTCCAAAGTGGAAATCGACGATATCGGCTTGCTGCTGTTCGTGGGCATTCTGGGTCTTGTCGCAAATATCATCTCGATTTTTATCCTTGCCTCGCAGCGCGAAGACAACATGAACATGAAGGCCGCGTTCCTCGAGGTAATGAACGACGCACTTGGCTCGGTGGCTGTGGTGGCTTCTGCCCTGGTAATGCTCTCCACCGGATGGAATGGCTTCGATGCCGTGGCCAGTGCCGTCATCGCACTGATGATGATTCCGCGCGCCATCAAGCTGCTGCACAACGCGCTCAAGGTGCTGCTGGAGGAAACACCGGATGGTCTTGACCTCGATAAGGTACGCGAACATCTGGAAGACGTGCCGCATGTGCTTGCCGTGCATGACCTCCACGCCAGCACGGTGTCCACCGGTATGCCGATTCTTATGGCCCACGTGGTAGTTGACAAAGACCTCACCATGGAAGATGCCGCCACAATCCTCACCCAACTGCAGGATTGCCTGCGCGAGCACTTCCCGGTCTCGGTCCCCCATACCACCTTCCAGCTTGAGCCCGAGGGCTATAGCTCCTTTTCCAACGAACTCCACGAATGATGCTCTGTGGAGCGCCCTCGTCGTTGCTCCTCGGTCGACGTACCTTCGTACGCCTTCCCTCGGTGCGCCTAGAGGCCGCACGCACAGAGCATCATTCGTGTGAATATAAGAAAATCCCCTGTCTCACAATAAGACGGGGATTTTCTTATCACTTATAACTATTTGATTGATGCGTATGGCCTCTATGAGCGTGAGCGAAGGTGCCGAGCCGTATAGAGGACAGCCCAGTGGGCCGTCCTCAGGCGAGGGAGCAGCTATGCTGCGACGGTTGCGCGTAGCGCAACTGGTACGTCGAGCCTGCCGTAACGACGAGGACGCTCCGCAGAACGATTTTTTATCAGAAGCCGAACTGGGCGGCGGTTTCCTTCAGCGTCTCGGCAGAGCGCCTCAGAGCGGCGAGCTCCTTGTCGGAGACCGGGGTGTTGATGGTGTTGTTGACGCCCTGACGGTTCAGGAGGGTCGGCACGGACATGCAGATGTCGGAGATGCCGTGGAAATCTTTGAGCATGGAGCTCACGGGCAGGATGCGGTTGGTGTCGTGCAGGACGGCTTCGATGATGTCGACGCCGGACATGCCGATAGCGTAGTTGGTGGCACCCTTACCGTTGATGATCTTGTAAGCGGCGTTCTTGACTTCCTGGTGGATCTCCTCGCGCTTGGCGGCGTCGAGCGGATCACGGCCGGGCAGCGGGGTCCAGTCGCACATGGGGACGCCACCGATGGTGGCGGACTCCCACAGCGGGACTTCGGAGTCGCCGTGCTCGCCGGCGATGTAGGCATGCACGTTCTTGACGTTGACGCCGGTCTGCTGGGCGATCAGGAAACGCAGACGAGCGGAGTCCAAGTTGGTGCCGGAACCGAAGACCTGGTTCTCGGGCAGACCGGTGAGCTTCTGAGCCACGTGGGTAGCGATGTCGACCGGGTTGGTGATGAGCATATAGATGGCGTTCGGAGCCACCTTGAGCAGGTTCGGCATGATGGCCTTGAGGATGTTGACGGTAGCGCCTACGAGCTCAAGACGAGACTGACCCGGCTTCTGACGCGGACCAGCGGTGATGACGACCATGTCGGCGTCGCGGCAGATCTCAGGATCGTCGGAACCGTCAATGGACACGGTCGGGTAGAAGCTGGAGCCGTGCTGCATGTCGAGCACTTCGGCTTCCACGCGCTCCTTGGCGATGTCTTCAAGCACGATCTCGCGAGCGACGCCACGCTGGGCAGCGGCGAAGGCGAGGGTGGAGCCAACGGCACCGGCACCGATAACAGCAAGCTTCGTGGGCTTAACGGTAGTTTCCGCCATGATGGATGAACCTCTCTTCAAAGGCGGTCTGCTGATGAATGGCAGGCCTTGTAACTAACAGTTTCACTCTATAAACCCGCTAAGACGTTTTGCTACCGGCACACCACCCTGTTTGATAACGGTATGGTAATGTTTTCAACGGTTGTTAGCGCTCACATACAAACTGTGATGTTTATCACGTTAGTCAATGGACTGTTCGACCACCTGAGCGGCAAGATGGGCGTCGACGTCCGCTTCAAGCTGTATGCCATCATCGCGGTACTCCACCTTGTCTACCTTGCCATATTCGCGTACACGAGAGATCAGGGAGCCGGCGGTATACGGCAGCAGAGCGTTGACATGCACATGCGGGACCGGCAGCAGACTTTCGACCGCGGTGCGCAGCTCGTCCAATCTCTCACCGGTATAGGCGGAGACGATGAACGCATCCAGCTGCAGTGCGGCGAGTCGTTCACGTGTCGTCTCGTCCGCCTGATCGGCCTTGTTGAATACGAGAATACGAGGAATCGAGGCCGTGCCTTCGATGTCCGCCAACACGTCATTGACCGCGTCGACCTGAGAGAACGGGTTAGGGTGGGAGCCATCGACCACGTGCAGGATCACGTCGGCCTCGGCCACCTCTTCCAGGGTGGATTTGAACGCCTCGACCAGCTGGGTGGGCAGGCGGCGCACGAAACCGACCGTGTCCACATAGGCGTAAGCGCGTCCGTCGCGGGTTTTGGCGCGGCGCACGGCCGTGTCCAATGTGGCGAACAGCGCGTTTTCCACCAGTTCGGCCGACCCGGTCAGACGGTTGGTCAACGAGGATTTGCCGGCGTTAGTGTAGCCGACCACGGCCACTGTGGGCAGGCCGAAGCGACGGCGTGAACCGCGCTTGACCTCACGTGCCGGGGCCATCTCACGAATCTGACGGCGCAGTCTGGCGATACGCGTGCGAATTACACGACGGTCCATTTCGATTTTGGTCTCGCCCGGGCCTCGCGATCCGATGCCGGCGTCCGCGCCGGCCGCGCGACCGCCGGCCTGACGGGACAGCGAACCACCCCAACCACGCAGTCGGGGCAGCATGTATTCGAGCTGCGCCAACTCCACTTGCGCCTTACCTTCACGCGAGGTGGCGTGCTGGGCGAAGATGTCCAGAATCACCGCGGTGCGATCCACCACCTTGACCTTGGCGGCGTCCTCCAATGCACGGCGCTGTGACGGCGGCAGGTCGTCGTCCACGATAATCGTATCGGCTTCCTCACACGCCACGATGTCGGCAATCTCCTTGGCTTTGCCGGAACCGACGTACGTGGCTGCATCCGGCTTGGAGCGATGCTGCAGCAGACCATCGCATACCACCGCACCGGCGGTTTCGGCGAGCGCCGCCAGCTCCCTCAACGATTCCTCGGCCTTGGCTTGCGTGGTGACGGCGGACGACCAGACGCCGACGAGCACCACACGTTCCAGACGCACCTTGCGGTATTCGACTTCGGTGACGTCCTGCAGCTCGCCGAGACCGGCGACATGCTTGAGCTCGTTGCGGGCCTCGCGCTCCTCCCATTCCTGGTTGGCGTCCTCATGCCAGCCGGTCGCGCGCTGGCTGTCGTCAAGCAGCACTTCGGACTGCCCGGCCAGCACACCTTCAGGGGTAACGTCGTTGTTGCCGCGGTCGATGTCGGTGTACTGGGTGTTGTCGGTCAAGTGCGCCTCGTTTGGTTGGAATGGTTCACGATTCTTCTATGGTCCTTTATTATCATCACATGAGGTGACATGCTGGCATAGATCGGCACGTACCGGCATAGGCCGGTTGATACATGTCGGCATACAAGAGCGGCGAATCCCGCAGAAATGGAGCGACCATGGCAGAACAGTATTTCTCTGCGGAACCCGCGTCGAAGGATGTGCGCCGCACATTGAACGTAACGTTGCGCGGCCATGAGGCGACCGCTCAGGTGTCGAACGGCGTGTTCTCCGGCTCGCGCGTGGACCTCGGTACGTCGGTATTGCTGAAGCATGCGCCCGAGCCGCCGCTTACCGGCGATTTTCTGGATTTGGGCTGTGGCTGGGGCCCTATCGCCCTGACATTGGCTTTCGAGTCGTCCGAAGCGAACGTGTGGGCGGCGGATGTCAACGAGCGCGCGCTGGACCTGACCCATGCCAACGCACAGGCGAACGGCCGCACGAACATTCATACGGCTCAGGTGGACGAGTCCAGCACTCCCCTGCCTGCCGAGAACCAGCCGGCGTTCTGCGAGACGGTGCCGGGCGACCTCACGTTTGATGTGATTTGGTCGAATCCGCCGATCCGAGTCGGCAAGGAAGCGCTGCATACATTGCTTATGGCTTGGCTGCCGAAGCTCAAGGTGGGCGGCGCCGCCTATCTCGTAGTGCAGAAGAATCTCGGCTCCGATTCGCTGATCCCTTGGCTGGACGATGCGCTCGGCGAGGGGTTCACTGCGAGCAAATACGCGAGCTCCAAGGGCTTCCGTATCATTGAAGTTCGTCATGAAATATGAGTATCCTGCAGTACTTCCCGTATCTGCCGCGCGTGATGAGATAGCCAGCGCGGTCAAACGCTCCCGAGTCGTTATTGTGTCCGGCCAGACCGGTTCGGGCAAAACCACACAGCTGCCGAAAATCCTGCTTGAGCTTGGCCGTGGCACGCACGGCAAGCAGATCGTACACACCCAGCCTCGCCGTATCGCCGCACGCACGGTGGCCGAACGTATCGCCTCGGAGATGGGCGTGAAGCTCGGTGACGAGGTCGGCTATCAGGTGCGTTTCACCGATGAAAGCTCGCCCAGCACACGATTGAGGGTCGTGACCGACGGTATTCTGCTCGCCCAGGTCCAGCGCGATCCGAAACTCACCCAATACGATACGATCATCATCGACGAGGCGCATGAGCGCAGTCTTAACATCGACTTTCTGCTCGGCTATCTGACGGCACTGCTGCCTCAGCGCCGCGATCTGAAGCTCATCATCACCTCCGCGACCATTGATTCGGTCAAGTTCCAGGAGCATTTCGAGCACGCCTTGCATGAGAAGGTGCCGGTAATCGAGGTTTCCGGCCGTACCTTCCCCGTGCAGGTGGTCTACGAGCCGCTTGGCACCGCGCCCGCGTTGATGCGCGAAGTGCCGGGATTCGCGGTGGGTGCCCGCCCCGGCGCCGATTACGACGAGCTGGCCAGCGCCATCGCGGAATCCGATTCCGACCGGCCCCGCGGCCGATCCGGTGCCTCCTATGCCGATGACGGCATCACCGATATGCCTACCGCCGTGGCTCGAGCCTGCGCCGAACTGGTGATCCACTCCTCCCATGAGCGTGGCCCACGCGACATTCTGGTCTTCGCCTCCGGCGAGCGCGACATCCACGATTTCGAGGCCGCACTGCGGCATCATTACGGCCCGCGCGCCGACGACATGCGCCGGCCGGACGCCATCGAGATCATGCCGCTGTTCGCGCGACTGTCCGCCGCCGACCAGCATAAGGTGTTCGAATCGCATCTTCACCAGCGCATCGTCATCGCCACCAATGTGGCTGAGACCTCACTGACCGTGCCCGGCATCCGGTATGTAGTGGACCCCGGTTCCGCCCGTATCTCCCGGTATTCGAAAACCGCAAAGGTCCAGCGTCTGCCGATCGAACCGATCAGCCAAGCCAGTGCCGACCAGAGGTCCGGCCGATGCGGCCGTGTGGCCGACGGCATCGCGATCCGCCTGTATTCGCGTGAGGATTACGAGACCCGTCCGCGCTTCACCGAGCCGGAGATCCTACGTACCTCGCTGGGTGCCGTGGTGCTCCACATGCTGTCGGTGGGTGTGGCCCGCACGGCCGAGGACGTCACGAACTTCGGGTTCATCGATCCGCCGGATATGAAGGCCGTGTCGGATGGTTTCAATGAACTTACCGAGCTCAAGGCCATCGGCCGCAAGCGCGGCGAGGTGACGCTCACCCATACCGGCCGTCAGCTGGCTCGCATCCCCATCGACGTGCGTTTGGGACGTATGGTTATCGAGGCCGCGAAAACCGGCTCGCCGAATCTTCTGGCCCAGGTGCTCGTGGTCGTGGCGTTCCTGAGCTTGCAGGACCCGCGCGAACGCCCGGACGACAAGCGCGAGGATGCCGACCGCATCCACAACCGGTATGCGGATGAGACCTCCGACTTCCTGACGGCCCTGAACATCTGGGATCGCGTGTTCCAGGCGGACGGCGATCCGAGCAACAACGCGCTGCGCCGTATCTGCAAAACCGAGTATTTCAGCTGGCTGAGGATACGCCAGTGGAAAGATCTCGTCTCCCAGCTACGTCAGATGTGCAAGGAGCTGAAGTTCAAGGTCGGCGACCCGCTGCCCACCTCCCGCCCAGGCTTGGAGATCCGCCAGCTGCCGTTGAACCAGCAGGCCGCGCATTCGCTGTGCTGCGCGTGGGATGCGGACGGCATCCACAAGTCGATGCTCGCCGGATTGCTGTCGATGATGGGCATGCAGGTGGTACGCGAGCCCAAGGCCTCCGATTTCGCGGGGCTGACCGGTTCGGCGCGCGCCCGTGCGATGAAACGCGCCCAGAAACAGTCGAAGAACGATTATCAGGGCGCACGCGGCACCCGTTTCGCCCTGTTCCCCGCTTCCACCGTGGCCAAGAAGACCCCGTCATGGGTGATGAGCACCGAACTGGTGGAAACCTCCCGCCTGTGGGCCCGCTATTCGGCGGCCATCGACCCCGCGTGGGCCGAACCGTTGGCCGGCCAATTGACCCGCACCACGTATGCGGAGCCGCACTGGTCGGGTTCGCGTGGCTCGGCTGTGGCCACCGCGCGCGTGCTGCTGTATGGTCTGCCGATCGTACAGGACCGTGCCGTGCAGTGGGGACGCATCAATCCACTTGAGGCGCGCGACTTCCTGATTCGCCAGGGTCTGGTCGAGGGCGATATTCAGCAGCGCTTCAGTTACGACGACTTTGTGGACAAAAACCGCGACATTCTCGAGGATGCCGCCGATGACGCGAGCCGCACCCGCCAACTGGCGGACACCGTGTCCGACGAGGATCTGTTCGACTTCTACAACGCGGTCATTCCCAACGATGTGACCAGCGTGGCCGATCTGGCGAAATGGTGGAAGTCCGAGCATGACCGTCAGCCGAATCTGCTTGATTTCGACCCGGCCAAGGTAGAGCGTCTGGCATCCAGCGATTCGGTGAGCCTGGACGATTACCCCGACCATTGGCATACGACCGGATCGGACGGCCAACCCATCGACCTGCATTTGAGCTACGTGTACGATCCGGCCGACCCGGCCGACGGCGTCACTGTGCATGTGCCGTTGAAGGCGCTCTCGCGCATCACGCCCGACCAGTTCACATGGAATGTGCCGGGCCTGTTGGATGAGCTGATCCTGTCGATGATCAAGGCGCTGCCCAAGCAGCTGCGCGTCCAGTTCGTGCCGGCCCCGGATGCCGCGCGTGCGATTCGTGACTGGATCGACGAGCATTACCCGGATCTGCCGGGCTCGGGCTCGCAGCAGAAGCCGAATCTGCCGCCGGTGGATGAGGATGGCACGACCATTGGCTGGCCCGATCTGGCACATGTGTTCACCAAGGCGGCCATCGCCACCAAGGGTGCGCAGATTCATCCCGAAGTGTTGGGGCCGGAACTGGTCGAGCATCTTTCCCCGTATCTCAGGGTCACGTTCTCGGTGGAGCAGCAACTGCCGGCCGGCAAGCACCCTCGTGGACGCCGGCATGCGCGCGGCCCCATCAAGGTGCTGGGTGTGTCCAAGGATCTGAAGGCGCTGCAACGCAAGTTCGCCGCGCAGGCGGAGGCATCGGCCCGTCAAATGGTCAAGAAGCAGGCCGATCAGGCTGGAGAACAGGGCAAGCTGGTCAGTCAGGCGAACCTGTTGCATAAGGCGGGTGCCACCACTGAGTCCCGGGCCACGATGCTCTGGCGTGGCGCATTGAATGCGCTGCAGTTGCCGGCCGAACGCATTTCGTCGCGCTGGCTGGGTACCGAGGCGTTGATGCTGGCTTCTGCTCCGTACAAGTCCACCAAGGATCTGGTCGAAGACCTGCAGCTGGCCACGGTCAAACGGCTGATGCCGAATGTCGACAGGCTCTCGGACGATGAGGCGTTGGCCAATGCGGTGCTCGATGTGCGCGAAGTGTACGAGGACACCGTCTATCAGGTGGCGCATGACGTGATCGCCGTGCTCAAGGCCTATGCCGAAGTCGACAAGGCCACTGGCGGCAAGGCTGATCTGCCAATGCTTTCGGTGTTGCAGTCGATCCGCGATCATATCGCCACGCTCGTCTACCCCGGATTCATCGGGCGCACTCCCCCGGATGCGCTGAAGTCGTTGAGCCGATATTTGAGAGCCGATCTGAGCCGACTCAATAAGGCGAAAACCGATAAGAACCGTGACGTCAAGTGGGCCTGGCAGGCCGACGAGGCCCGTCAGGTGGTCGATAAGGCGCTGGCCCGTGCCAAGGCGGAGCCGGCCGGCCCGAAGCATGAGGCATTGATGAAGCAGGCCGAACAGGCCCGTTGGATGCTTGAAGAGTTCTACGTGTCCCTATGGGCGCAGGAGCTTGGCACCAAGGGGACGGCTTCGCTCAACCGTATCAAGAAAGCGCTGGCGTGACCGGACGGCGAACAAGTCGCCAGGCCACGCGCCAGCGCACGCGCAAGCCGTCATCACAGCGTGGGCAAGTGCGCGGACGCCTCGGCAATCGGAAAAGGAAACGCAATCGTAGTCACGGTCCGATCAATGCTCTGAAGCGTTCCTGGCGTAAGGCGAACTGGCCGACCCGTATCAAGATGGTGCTGATTCCCACGGTGGCGGTGGTCGTTGTCGTAGCGCTGGTGGCCGGGCTGGTTCGTTTCACGAACTGGCGGGCACAGGTTCGCGCAGCCGAGGCGGCACAACTGGAACTGACGCGAACATACGATTTCAATCCGGGCAATATTATTTCGGATGGTCAGTTCTTCAACGGTTCGGCGATGAGCCGGGCCGAAGTCCAATCGTTTTTGGACGCACAAGGCGGCTCGCTGGCCACGATGACCTTCGACACATCGAACAAGTCAGGCGAAGGCCTGTGCGCGGACTATACGGGCATCAAGGGCGAGTCGGCGGCGGCAATCATCGACCAGTCGGCCCGCGCCTGCAAGGTGAGCCAGAAAGTACTGCTCACCGTGATGCAGAAGGAGCAGCATCTGGTCACTGCCGTCGATCCCAACGACTATCAGCTTATGGCGGCGATGGGGCTGAACTGTCCGGATACCGCCGACTGCGATCCCGCTTATGCCGGATTCTTTCGGCAGGTGTATGGCGCGGCCAAGAGGTACCGTTACTATCTCGAGCACGAGGAACAGTACGGGTATACGGCGCACAGTCTCAACTACATCCAATATCATCCGAACGCGGCATGCGGCGGCGCGCAAGTGTATATCGAGAACAAGGCGACCGCCCTGCTCTACATCTATACACCTTACCAGCCGAACATCGCCGCACTGGCCGCTGGCAACGGTACCGGCGATTCCTGCTCCAGTTATGGCAACCGCAACTTCGCGCTTATCTACACCAGCTGGTTCGGATCTCCGCGGCGCTGATCCATACAGCCGCGGATGCCTATAGATCGATTTTGGGAGACGCCTCAAGCAGCACGCGCGTATATTCGGCTTGCGGATGATTCAGCACATGATCGGTGACGCCGCTTTCCACGACTTTCCCGTGACGTAGCACGGTAATGACGTCAGACACCTCTTGCACGATACCCAAATCGTGGGTGATAAACAGGCATGCGAAACCGTGCTCTTGCTGTAGTCGGCGTAAAAGGTCCAAGACCTTGCGCTGCACGGTCACATCCAATGATGAAGTCGGCTCATCGGCAATCAGCAGTGGCGGATTCAACGTTAAAGCACGAGCAATGCCCACTCGTTGACGTTGGCCGCCGGAGAGCTGGTGAGGGAAGCGATCGGCAACGTCATGAGGCAATTCAACCTGATCAAGTAGCTCATACACACGTTTGCGCTTGTCGGCCTCGCTGAATCCGCCCTGCACGCTCATAGGCTCGCTGATGCTCCAAGCCACGGTTTTTCGTGGATTCAGTGCGGATCCGCTGTCCTGGAACACATATCCTATATGCGACAGAATCTCACGCTTGCGTTTGCCTCGGGCCTTGGCCAAATCTCGGCCCTCGATAAGCACCGTGCCCTTGGTGGGAGCGAGCTGACCGGAAATCACCTTGGCGATGGTGGTTTTGCCCGCGCCTGATTCACCGACCAGTACGCGCGTCTTGCCTGCCACCAAGTCGAAGGAGATGTCCTCTACGGCAAAACTGCCCGCCTTGTAGGATACGGACACCTTGTTGGCTTCGGCGATACGTGAGCCGTCGCCCAGAGCCAAGCGTTCCTCTTCGCTCTCGTCAGCATCCGCATCATGCCGCTGAGCCGCCGTCTGATTGTCGGCCTCACTATTGACATGCAGTCGCGGCACCGCATCGAGCAGCATCTTCGTATAGTCATCGACAGAAGCGCGAAATACCTGTTGCACGCTCCCCTGCTCCACAATCACACCGTTGTGCATCACGTAAACGTCTTGTGCCGCCTGCCATACCACGCCCATATCATGGGTGATGAGCAGCACGGCGAGATTGAGATCGGCGGCCAAAGACGAAATCAATTCCAGAATCGCCTTCTGCGTGGTGACGTCGAGCGCAGTGGTCGGTTCATCCGCTATCAGCACTTTGGGTCGGTTGATGATGGCCATTGCAATCATCACACGCTGCAACTGGCCGCCGGACAATTCGTGGGGATACGACGACCATACTCGTTCGGCATCGTTCAATCCCACTTCACGCAGTTGTTCAAGCACCTTGGCTTTGCATTCGGCGGCATTCAGCTGCTTCTGATGATATTTAAGCGATTCGGCCACCTGCATGCCCAGCGTAAATACCGGATTAAACGCGGTGGAAGGCTCCTGGAAGACGGTTCCGATATATTCTCCGCGAATACGTTGCAAGGGTGCGTCGGGAGTGAGCAAGTCGACATCGCCATGCTCATCGGCTTTCTCATCGGCGGTTTCACCGTCGGCCGTCGTATCGAGGAAGGCATGACCACGTACGGCCGCCACCGATGGATCGAGTCGTGGCAGCGCCATTGCCGTCACTGACTTGCCGGAGCCGGATTCACCGACCAACGCGGTGATGCGTCCCGGATAGAGTTTGAGACTCACGCCATGGGTCACATCCTGTTCGTCAAAGCTGACCGTCAATTCGTCCACGGTCACGATCGCACGTGGTTCGCTCATGGATGCTCCTCTTTGTTGTGGCATGTCGGGCATGTCTCAGATAACGATTACGGCGTTCCTGCGCCGACGGGCCAATCGCCTCACCGGCTCAGGAACGCAATGGCAGAATGCGGATATCAGGATGCGGCATTCCGACGCATCATCAATCAGGCTCAGTTCGCGCTGGCGAGCGAGACCTGCGTGTAGTCCGGGTACGCCGGGAAGTTGCCGATGACGAAGTTGGTCACGTTCGATCCGTGGATGAACGTGTTCTTCGAATAGATCAGCGGCACGACCGGCGCGTCGGCCATGATCGTCTTGTCGGCCTCGGCCCAGATCTTGCCGGCCTCGGTCTGATCGATGGTCTCGGTGGCCGTCTTGATCAGCTCGTCGACCTTCGGGTTCGCGTAACGGGCCAGGTTGTGGTTGCCGTGGCCGATCTGCGAGGAGTCGAACAGCGGGGAGATGTTGGCGTAGGGCGACGGGAAGTCGGGCTGCCACGAGCTGATGGCCAGATCGTAGTCGCCCTTGTCGTTGGTCAACGTATCGGAATACACATCGTCGTTGAGCGTCTGGATGTCCACCTTGACGCCGGCCCGCTTAAGGCTCGTCTGGATCGAGGAGGCGGTTTCGGCCTGAGCGGAGGTGGCGATGAGCTTGAGGGTCGGGGCCTGCTCGCCCGACTCCTTGATCAGCTGCTTGGCCTTGTCCACGTCGCCGGTCGGATCGGCCTTGTACAGGTCGTAGTCCTCGCGGCCCTCGATGCCGGGCGTGATGAGCGTGGTGGCGAAGTTGCCGGCGATCTCGCCGCCGGAAGCCGTCTGGTAGGACTTCTTGTCGACCGCGTACTGCAGCGCCTGGCGAATCTTCGCGTTCTTCACGTGCTGGGTGTTGATGGCGAGGTATTCCAGCGCGCCGTCGCCGCTGGTGGTCAGCAGCTTCTTGTAGTTCGGGTTGGCCTGCGCCTGCGCGAGCTGCGCGGCCGGCACGAATCCGGACAGGAACGAGTTCTTGCCCTCACCGGTGCCCTGCATGATCGACTGGGCGGCCACCGAGGTGTCCTGTCCCATCTTGAACACGATCTTGTCGGGGCCCGCGGTGCGCACCGGATCGGTCTTCTTGTCCCAGTAGGTGTTGCGCACGAAGACGGCCTGCTTGCCGGCCTCGTTCGACTCGACCTTGTACGGGCCGGAGGCCACCGGCAGCTTGCCGTAGCCGGACGCCGGGCCCTTGCCGTCGGGCACGGGGGTGAACGCGGCGAGCGAAACGACCCACGGCCAGTCGCCGAACGGCGCGTTGAGGTGGAAGATGATGGTCTTGTCGTTCGGCGTCTCGATGGAGCTGAGCTCCTGGCCGTCGAACGGGCCGTGGTAGTCCTGCGCGCCCACGAGCAGCGTCTTGTGGTAGCTCAGGCCGCCGGTCAGCGAGTCGGCAAAGGAACGCTCCAGCCCGTACTTGACGTCCTTGGAGGTGATGAGCGTGCCGTCGGAGAACTTGAGCCCGTCCTTGAGCGTGTACGTCCACGTCTTGCCGTCGTCGCTCGACTTGCCGGTGTCGGTGGCCAGATCGGGCACGACCTTCGTCTCGCCCTTGTCGGTGATCTTCCACGCGGTCAGGCGGCGGAAGATGTTGCCGTTCGTGGTGGTCGGCAGACCCTGGCTCTTGGCCGGGTCCAGATCCATCTCCGTGCTGGACAGCAGCACGTTCAGCGTGCCGCCCTTGACGGTGGTGCCGCTCGCCGAGCCGGTGGCGGCGTTGTCGTTGGACGCGCCGCAGCCGGACAGCGCCAGCACCACGGCGCAAGCCCCCGCCGCGAATACGCGCCATGCGTTGGTCTTCATGATGGTTTTCCTCTCTATCGGTGCCGGTCCGTGGAGCGGACCGGCAAGTATCGCGTGTTGCGGCCGCAGCCGCACTACTTCGTGCCGAGCGCGACCCTGGGGTCGAGCAGGCTGTAGCAGATGTCCACGATCAGGTTGGCGACGATGACCAGCACGGCGGCGAACATCGTCGCGCCGACCAGCACCTGCAGGTCGAGGTTCGACACGGAATCAAGCAGCAGCGAGCCGAGCCCCTGCATCGAGAACACCTTCTCGGTGAGCACCGCGCCGCCGAGCAGCCCGCCCAAATCGAGGCCGAACATGGTCATCACGGGCAGCAGCGCGTTGCGCAGCGCATGCGTGAAGATGATCACCGATTCGGGTACGCCCTTGGAACGGGCGGTGCGAATGTAGTCCTGGCTCAGCTCGCCGATCATCTGCGTACGGGTGACCCTGGTGTAGCCGGCGGCGCTGAGCACGGCCAGCACCAGCCACGGCAGCAGCAGATGCGTGAACCAGCCGACGGGGTCGTCGTGGAAGTTCACGTACCCGCCGCTGGGGAATATCTGCAGCACCAGCGAAAAGGCGATCACCGCCAGCAGGCCGATCAGGTATGACGGTGCCGAAACGCCCACGACCGACAGCCCGAGCAGCGTGCGATCGACCAGCGTATCGCGCTTGAGGGCCGCCCACACGCCGGTCGCCACGCCGATGACCAGCCACAGAACAGCCGCGCCGACCGCGATCGACGCGGTGATCGGGAAGCGGTCGAGGATCAGCTGGCTCACCGATTCGTTGAGGCGGAACGAATACCCGAGGCATGGCGCCGAGCAGACCACGGCGCCGCCGCCGCTGCCGAAGGTGCGCCCGACGAAGATGCCCGCCACGTAATTGCCCATCTGCTCATACCACGGCTTGTCGGTGCCCATGAAGGCGGCGACCCGCTGCAGCTGCTCGGGGGTGCACGGCTTGCCGCACGACAGCTGCGCCGGATTGGTCGGCAACAGGAAGAAGATCAGGAACAGCGCCAGCGTGATGAGCAGGATGACGACGATCGAGCTCGCCACGCGCTTGCCGATGTATTGCAGGATTCTCATGCACGCACCCCCTTGCGCGGGTCGATGGCGTCGCTCAGGCCATCGCCAAGCAGGTTGAAGCCGAAGGTCAGCAGGAACAGGGCGGCACCCGGGAAGATCAGATACATCGGGTCGACCAAGGCCCACTGCACGGCGTCGGAGATGGACCGGCCCCATGAGGGCGTCGGCGGGTTCATGCCGACGCCGAGGAACGACAGGCCCGCCTCGGCGCCGATGCGCCCGGGGATCGACAGCGTGATGTTGACGATGAGCAGCGGCATGAGGTTCGGCAGGATCTGATGCCACAGCACATGGGCCGGCGAGGCGCCCATCACCTTGGACGCGACGGCGAAATTGCGCTTGCTCAGCGTCAGCGTCTGCCCCCGGACAAGACGCGCGATGCCGGGCCATCCGAAGAATCCGAGCACCAGCGTCAGCAGCACCGGCCTCGGGAAGCTCTGCGGCACCACCGCCGACAGCGCGATTGCGAAGATCAGGAACGGGAAGCCGAAGAAGACGTCCATCGTGCGCGAGATCAGCGCATCGACCAGCCCGGGGAAATAGCCGGCCAGCAGCCCGAGCGCCACGCCGATGACCAGCGAGATGACCGACGAGACGACGCCGATGCCCAGCGAGATCCGTGAGCCGTACGCCACGATGGAGAACAGGTCGATGCCGCGCAGCGGGGTGACGCCGAACCAGTGCCGGGCGCTGATGCCGCCGCCGAATCCGGCCGGCACCGACCCGGCGCCCAAGGCCTCGGGATGTTCGGCGTACGGGTCGTTGCCGGTGATGGCCGACAACGGCCCGGCCAGCGCCGCCAGCAGCACGAAGAACAGCACGATGGTGCCGCCGACCACTATCGATGAGCGCCGGAACGGAGAACGCGCCGCCGTCTTTCCGGCCTCCGGCGCGGCTTTCGCCGTCGCATCCGTCATATTGTCATCCCCATTTTCCCGCTGAACATACCGATAATCATCAATCCGCACAGGTGGACGCCCATGAGCCGGGTCCCCCCCTGCAACCGTGTCTTACATTAAGGCTTCACAGCAGGATGACATGCTGTGGCCTTATCGGTTATTTGGATAGCAGGTTATCAATGGACGGCAATCGGCGGATAAGGTATGCCGCGGGGACACGCGGGAAAAACCCTTCGTTCCGCGCGTCACGCCACCCGTCATTCCCCGACCGGCTGACGTACGGTCTAAGCAGCGTCGTGGTGCCGACCGCGAGCAGCGCGAACAGCGCGCCGACCGGGCCGAGCCAGGTCAGGCCAAGGAGGTCGTTGACCACGCCGCCGACTGCGGAGCCGATGGCGATGCCGATGTTGAACGACATGGAATTCAGGGAGGCGGCCAGATTCCCCGAACCGGGATGGGATTGGTAGGCCACATCCATATACAGCACCTGGGAAGCGGAATTCTGCAGGTACATGAGCATGCCAAGCACCACCAGCAGCAGTGCGCCGCCGACCGGCACCAGCGAGGCGAAAGCCAGCAGGCACAGACAGACGGCCTGCACGCAGTAGATCGGTCGAATATGGGTCAGCGGTTCCACGCCATGACCTTTGTCGGCCAGCTTGCCGCCGTACAGGTTGCTCCACAGGCAGGCACATCCGTAAATCACCAAGCCGATGCTGATATAGCGTTCGGGCACACCGATTTCGTCGCGCATGATCGGCGAAAGATACGTGTAGAAGACGTAGGAGGCGGCTGCGCCGAAGACCACATCCGCCACGCCAAGCTGGATACGGCGGTCGAAGAACAGGCGGAATTGCCTCAGGAATCCGATTTTCGTCGGATGCGAGTTGCGCGGCAATGCCACGACCATCAATGCCATCAGCACGGCGGTGAGCACCGAGACCAAGGCAAAGGTGGCACGCCAACCAAAAGTATCGGCCACCCAGGTTCCGGCCGGTACGCCGACCACAGAGGCGATGGAGAAGCCCGAGAATACCCAGGCGATGAACTTGGTGCGGTATTTGTCGGTGGTCACGTCGGGCGCGAAGGTCATGGAGATGGCCACCAGCGTGCCGGACACCGAGGCGATGAGCAGTCGGGCAATCAGCAGTACCGGATAGTTCGGTGCGAAGGCGCACTGGATATTGCCGACGAGGAACACGCCCATCAACGTCAGATAGGTGAGAAAGCGCGGGAATCGGGCGGATAATGCGGATCCGAGCGGCGTGCAGGGCGCGTACACGAATGCGAAGATGGCCACCAGATTACCCACGGTCACTTCGGAGACCTTAAGTCCGGAGGCGATGTCGGGAAGGATGCCGACCACCACGAATTCGCTCATGCCCAGCATGAAGGTGACGGACACCAGGACGCCGACCGGCAGGTTGAAGAAACGATCGGCGCGTGCCCCGGCTATCGGTGCGTTCATCTCGGGATACTCTCCTCCATGTTCTCGTGGCGTATGGTCCGCGACGGCCCGGCGTCGTTCACAGCTTCGGCAGATACTTCTTCAGCTCGTAAGGCGTGACCTGCTGGTTGTACTCCTCCCATTCCTGGTGCTTGTTGTCCAGGAAGTAGCCGAAGGCGTGTTCGCCGAGCACGTCGGCCACGAAGTCGGATTTCTCCATGATCTTCAGCGCCTCGTCCAGC